>DATLIL010000727.1:0-6320 GCA_035539475.1 Polyangiaceae bacterium | reverse complement strand
ACGCGGTCATGACCGAGGAAACGAGCAGCAGCACGAGCCCAATCGGGAGCAAGATGCCACCGCCCTGGCTTTCCAGCTCCCTCGCGCGTTGAGCAGCAGCACGCGTCGCCGCATCGACGTCCATGCCGCGAGCATACCTTTGAACGGCAAAGGAGGCTGCGCGCTGAACGCAAGTCGATCGCCGGCGGCAATGATTCGCGAGCACTCTGAGGGGCTGAGCGTTCCGGAAACGGCCTGGAAAAAGACCGGCGTCGTCGAAAAGGTCTCACGGAGGTGGCTCATGGGTCGTTGTCGGCGTGTGGGGACACGGTTATGCGTCGCTGCGGAGGTCCCATGCGCTCACCTTGCGTCTTGTCGAACGTCGGTCTGTGCTTGCTCGCTCTGGGGTGCTCGGACGGAGGGGAGGCGATCGGGCGCCACAGCGAAGCGCTCGGGATCACCTTCGTCGTCGATGACAGCGGCGACGCTGGCGACGCTGACACCGCCGACAGGCTCTGTGCCACGGCGGCGGGGGTCTGCACGCTGCGCGCGGCGTTCGAGCAGCTGGCCGCGGCGCCGACCGGAGGCGGCGAGCCCGACGCGATCCACTTCGCGATCCCGGGTGATGGCGTGCACACCATCGTCGTCGGTGCTCCGCTGGTCGCGCACTCCGACACCGCGTCCGTTCCGGTGATCGTCGACGGCTACACGCAGCCGGGATCGGAGCCGGCGACCGCGAGCGACCCGGCGCGCATCCTGATCGAGATCGTCGGGGCCGCCGGTGTCGAGAGCGGCATCGTGATCCACGGTAACAGCACGGTGCGCGGTCTCACGCTCAACCACTTCTTCGAGGAAGCCGGCGGGGAGCCCGACCAGGGCTCGGTCGTCGTCTACGGCGACGACAACGTGGTCGAGGGTTGTCACCTCGGGCTCGATGCCGCGGGCACGCGCACGTTCGGCGACCGCACCTGGGGCGCCGGGGTGCGGATCTACGGCGACCGCAACCGGATCGGCGGCGCCACTCCGGCGCAGCGTAACGTCATCGCCGGCACCGGGTTCTTTGGCGTCATGGTGCACGGTAGCAACTGGCCCGACGTCCGCACGCCTCGGGACAACGTCATCAGCGGCAATTTCGTCGGTCTCGACGCCAGCGGTGCCGCCCGACCCCAAAACGATGCGGAGAATCGCTTCCTCGGCGGCATCTATGTCTGGCGCGCCGAGCGCACGGAGGTGAGCAACAACGTCGCCTCCGACAGTGACGTCGGCATTAATTTCGAGCATTCCTCCGGCGGCGCCGTCTTCGGCAACTTCATTGGCACCGACGTGACGGGCACTTTCGCATTCGGCAACCATGGGCAAGATCTCAGGCTGACGAGCGGCCTGCACCTCGGCCTGTCCTACGACGTCACCGTCGGCGGCCCCGGGGACATGCGCAACGTCATCTCTGCGAACTGGGTGGGTATCGATATCGAGAGCGGCGACGGACATCGCATCGAGGGGAACCTGATCGGCACCGACGCCAGCGGGACCCAGCCGCTCGGCAACCGCGACCACGGCATCGAGATCAACGACTTCGCGGACGACTTCGGCCCCACGGTCGTCGTCGACAACGTGATCGCGTACAACCGTGGCGAGGGGATCCACATACTCGCCGGTGACCGTGTCCGTGTGGTCTCGAACGAGTTCTTCGGCAACGGCGGGTTCGGGATCAACCTCAACAGCCCGTTCGCGAACGAGACCCCGAACGATCCCGGCGACGTCGACGAGGGGTGGCCGAATCAGCTCCAGAATTTCCCGGTGCTCGAGAGCTTCGAATACGCGGGCTCGACCATGACGGTCTCGGGGACCCTCGATTCGGGGCTGGATCGCGACTACCTGATCCAGATCTTCGCCAACGACTCCTGCGACCCCAGCGGGTACGGCGAAGCCCAGGAGCTCGTGGGAGAAACCCTGCTGCACACCGGGACGGGGCCGACCACCTTCAGCGTCGTCCTGCCCGCGCAGCGGTCGGGCACGCAGCTCACGGCGACGGCCACGGACGACGCCGAAAATCGCACCTCGGAGCTCTCTGCCTGCCTGCCGCTGAACCGGCCGCCGGTGGCGGTGTGCGAGGCGCAGACGGTCTCGGCCGGCCCCGCGTGCACGGCGGATGCGAACATCGACGGCGGCTCGTTCGATCCGGATGGCGACGCGCTCACGTTCAGACAGGATCCGCCGGGGCCGTACTCGCTGGGCGAGAACCCGGTGGTGCTGGGCGTGCGCGACCCGTTCGGAGGGCTGGATACCTGCACCACGACCGTGACCGTCGTCGACCACACGCCGCCGGTCGCGGTGTGCCCGGCGAACATCGAGGCCGACGCCGTTTCAGCCGCTGGCGCGCCGGTGACGTACAGCGCGTCCGCCACCGACAACTGCCGCGGCGTCGTTCTGTCGTGCCTGCCGCCCTCCGGCGGTGTGTTCGCGATCGGCTCCGTCGACGTCACCTGCACGGCTAGCGACGGAGCTTCGCTGACCTCGAGTTGCACGTTCTCAGTGCACGTGCGCGGAGCGCAGGAGCAGCTCGGCGGGCTGCGCGACACCATCGTCGGGCTCGGCTTGCCCGGTGGCACGGAGAACAGCCTGCTGGCGACGATCGACGCGGCCCTGGGGCGCATCGCGGCGGGGAAGGGCAACGCAGCTTGCGGACAGCTCGGCGCACTGCGAAATGAAATCATGGCGCAGCGCGGAGGCGCGATCACCGCGACGGACGCCGACGCATTGGTCGCCGCGATCGATCGCGTTCGCACGGTCCTGGGTTGCTGAGAAGCCGTGACGATCGTGCGACGACCGCCGAACCCCAGGGCTGGCTCGTGGATCAGCGCATCCATCGTTGCTACGAGCATCTCGCTCGATGCAGCCGCTCAAGATCGCCCGGTCGAAGCTTCACCTGCTACGCCGATCGCATCCGCCCCGCCTGCAAACTCGCCACCCGCACAGCCAGCGCCGAACGCGCAGCCCACCCGTCCTGATCCCTACGGACAGCGCCGCTACCAGCCACGAACCAAGAGGCAGTGGTACGGCTGGCAGACGCTGGTCGCTGATGGGGTGGCACTGACGATGCTCATAGCGGGCGCTCAAGTCGGTGAGGCCAACTCGCAGAGCGGCGAGACGCGCCAGAGCAGACTGTACCTGAGGGACGCCCTGATAGCCGGCGGAGCGATCGGCTACTTCCTTGCCGCACCCTCCGTCCACTGGGGGCATGGGCAGGTAACAAAAGGTTTCGGAAGCCTCGGCTTGCGGCTCGTTGGACCGACGCTGCTGCTCGCTCCCGGCCTAGGAGGCAGCAACTCCAACGGGGGGCTGTTGCTCTTTGGACTCCTGGCAGTGATCGCGCCAATCCCGATCGACGCGGCGGCGCTGGCCTGGGAGGACGTGGAAACCGACGAGTACGACGGCGCCAACCGTGCACCGCTCAAAGCCCTCCGCCTCGTGCCAATGGTGAATCCCGAAAAGCACAGCGCCGGGCTGGTGCTGGTGGGAAATCTTTAGATTCTCGACGGACGAAAACGCCGGCAAGCCGCAGAGCACACCAGCCAACGAGGCCCGGCCGGCGCTTGAAGGTTTGCTCGGTTGCTCGCCCTAGGTCATTGGCACGACTAGGGCAGGGCGCCGATGAGTCACCCCGCACTGTTATTCGCTGGTCTCTGCTGCGTTCTCGCAGCCTGTTCGGGCGGAGGTGGGGCTAGCAGTGACCAGCAGGGCGTAACATTACCGGCAGCCGGTTCCGCCGGTACCGGTGCCACTGTGGGTGGCTCTGCGGGCATGCCGGCAAGCGGAGGGTTGGCGGGCGACCAGGTGATACCGGCGGGAGGTGTCGGCGGCACGAGCGGCGTGGCCGGTGCCGAGGTCGCGGGTGGTGCCGGGGTCGGCGGCGGCGGCGGTGGCGGGCTCGCGGGTTCATCGAGCGGCGGGAGCGCTGGCCAGACCGCGCCCGGTCCCATCGACTACTCGATGTGGATGCTGCAGCTGCCCATCGGCACGGGCACGTCGCCCACCACCATCTCACCGAGCGAGCTCTTGGCAGGGTTCGAAAACGAGTATTTCTACCCGGCTGACGATGGCGGGCAGATGTTCATGGACCCCGAAACAGGCATCACCACACCGAACTCCACCCGCTGCCGCACCGAGATGCGTGAGGCGACTCCTGACGGCAAGGCGGCCAGCTGGGGCTCGTCAGGCATCAACCGGATGACCGTCGAGGGCCAGGTGGTCAAGCTCGGTGAGTCGGGCGCGGCGGTCACGATCGGTCAGATCCTCAACGGCACTGATTCGATCCCGCTGTGCGAGCTCGAATACTCGGGCAGCCGTGGGGGCTTTGTAGTCTTCTACGAAGAAGCCCGAGGCGCCGGCACCACCATCGATCTGGACACGCCGTACGAGCTCGGCGAGCGGTACACCTTCACGCTGGAGCTCAGCG
Source organism: Polyangiaceae bacterium (assembly GCA_035539475.1). Lineage (GTDB taxonomy): Bacteria > Myxococcota_A > Polyangia > Polyangiales > Polyangiaceae > PMG-095. Next base: position 1,885 of record DATLIL010000727.1, on the reverse strand, counting down.
CCGGCGTGCTCACCGTCTCGATCGACGGCGAAGAAGTGTATTCCCACACTCCCAGCGCGGCGACCGTCGCCAAGCAATTCTATTTCAAGTTCGGCAACTACGACCAGAGCAGCTCATCGGGCCCGATCAGCACCGTCCCGTACTCCATCGTCGAAGCCTACAAGGTCGACGTCATCCATCAGTAAAACCGGCGGCGAGGAACTCGAAATCGGCAATCAAGGAGTGTTCGCCACGTCGACTAACTCCGAGCTACGTGGACTCCGTGAATAATTGACTATGCTGTTCCTCGTATTGGCGGGACGGCATTCCCAGCCTTGCTTGACGGCTTTGGGTGAGTGTGAGATGCGACCGAGGTCGGCCATTTCCGACCTCGGAGACGATCATCATGCGTGGGTGCGCGATTCGTTGGGAGCTCTTGGTCCTGGGGATGTTCGTCTGGCTGCTTGGTTGCGGCGAGCACCGCGGAGGCGAACAGGTCGCAGGGATCCAGCAGGCACTGACCGGCACTGTTTCCGGGACCGTGATCGGCGACGGATCGCCGCTGGTCGGCGCCAGCGTGGAAGCGCTGCTGCCCGCGACCACGACGGTCGTCGGGACGGCGCTGACCGACGCTGCCGGCAAGTACGCCCTGGCCCTCGACCAGGGGACGTACGACTTGCGCGTCACGCCGCCGAGCGGCGGCGCGTACCAGCCGCGGCTCGTCGAGGGCGTCGCCTCCACGGGAACAGTGACCCACGATCTGGTCCTGCTCAGCGCGAGTGAGCGCACCCTGAGCGGCACACTGACCGTCAACGGTCAGCCGCTGGAGGGCGCCACAGTGACGGTCTCCGTGAGCGGCTACTGGGGGGCGCTGATAACGACGTCGACAGTGAGCGGCCCCAGCGGAAACTACTCGCTCGCGGTGCCGTCCGGCGGCTCCACCGGCGTGGCGATCAGCAGCAGCGCCGTCCCTCAGGTCTCCTGCAGCGGCGGGATTGCCGTCAACGGCATGACCATTCTCGACATCCCGCTTCAAACCTCGACCTTGAGCGGGATCGTTTCGGCCGGCGGCGCTCCAGTCGGCGGGATGCCCGTTTACGCTCGGAGCATCGACTCGAGCTCGCCCCTGCGATGCACGTCGACGGCAGAGGCCGTCAGCGCGCCGGACGGCAAGTTCTTGGTCCTCGCGCTGCACGGTCAGGCCTCGGTCGACGTCAGGCCACCGCCGGGTTCGAGTTACGGAGACGGCTCCGTGTCCATCCCGTTCCAGGCTGACACCAGCGTCGGCATCGACTTGCCACTCCCCACCAGTGTGCTGAGCGGCACCATCCGGGGCATGAACGGGCAAGCGGTGATTGGCGCCAGCGTGTCGGCCAACGGCACCAGCCACACTTCGTCCACTACCGACACGAACGGCCACTACAGCCTGAGCGTCGTCCCCGGCGACTACGACCTGATCATCAGCGGCGGCACTGGCTCCGTGCCGGCATTCTACGAGTGCCCGCAAGAGAACGTGGCCGTCAACGGCCCCACGACGTTCGACTTCCAGCTCCAGGGCTCCACGCTGACCGGCACGGTCATGGCTAACGGCGCTCCTCAGGCCGGCGTCACGCTGAGCGCACAGACCCGCCCCGGCTGGTCGAACATTTGTACCTCGCGGAATGATGTGATCAGCGGCCCGGGTGGCACGTTTTCGGTGACCTCGCTGCACGGTACCGTCGTGGTCGACGTCACTCCTCCGCAGGCTTCCACCTATGGAGCTACCGACCTTTGGTTGGACTTCGCGGCCGGTAGCAACATCGTCGTCGACCTGCCTGCAAAAACCGTGGTGAGTGGCAAGCTCCTGGGCATCGACGGACAACCGGTGGCCGGCGCCGACGTCACTGCTCGCCAGCTCTCCGCGCTC
>DATLIL010000726.1:0-4182 GCA_035539475.1 Polyangiaceae bacterium | reverse complement strand
ACCGTGATGTCCGGGTAGTTCTGGTCGTAGAGGTCCGGATCGTCGTCCAATACCGCTTGGCCGCCGACGCTGCCTGTCGCGGAGAGCGCCGCGTAGTACACCAGCGGAGTGGAACCAGCGATCCAATCGGCCCAGACGACGCCGAAGCCTCCGTTCGGGTTGCCCGCGATCGAGACGTTGTTGCGCTGACTCGTACCGCTCGCGGCTGCGACCGTTCCGCTCGAGCCCACGAGCGCCACCTCGTCGTTCCTCTCGTCGTCGCCGTCGCAGTCGTCGTCGACGTTTGCGTTGCAGACCTCTGACGCGCCGGGGTGGATCGCAGCGCCGCTGCCCGGCGTGTCGTTGCAGTCGTCGCCGAGCACGCCAACAAGGAGACATTGCGCGTCACCGTAGCCATCGCCGTCGGCGTCGCGCGGAGCGTATTCGCACACTTCCAGGTTTTCGTGGCACTCGACGAAGTCGCAGTGGTCCGGATCACCAGTGCAGGGCTCGGAACCCGGTACGCACTGACCGTCGTCCCCGCACGTTTCCTCGCCGTCGCAGTAGACGCCGTTGTCGCAATCCTGATCGCCTTCGCAGGGTGGAGCTTCGCTGCCGCCTTCGCCGCCACTGCCGGCACCACCGGGCCCGCTCGTCGTTCCGCCGTCACCGCCGGAGCCCGCCTGCGCGTCGCCGGAGCCTCCCTGGGCGTCAGCAGAGCCGCCGTTGCCCGCTACTGCGTCTCCGCTGCCGCCGGTGGCTGCAGCTCCGCTGGCATCGCCGCCGAGATTCTGCGCATCCGATCCCGCTGTCGCACCGCTGCCGTCACCGCCGGTCGCTGCGGGTGCGCAGGTCCGCGTCTCGATGCAGCTCTCGTCCGCTGACGAGCACGCGCCCGCCCACGCGACTCCGGCTACCAACATGATCGAACCAATCCCACTGCTACCCATCTTTTTCATCTGTTCCGCCCGTCCTCCCCGATCGTTCAGTAACTGCCCCCGAATGAGACTCCGCCGCTACCTGAAGCGAACCACGGCCGCACGTTAGCCACGCGTTCGGCGGCGCGCTCCGGCAGCACCAGCCACAGCGCGACAGTGGCCGCGCCGGCGATCCCGCTCGCCGCGAACGCAACGTTGGCGACGCCGCGGCTCGTCTTCTCGTGATCCACGCTCTCGCGATAACGCACGCATTCCGCCCCAGTCGAGGCGGGCGAGCAGGCGCCGCCGAGCTCGGCTCGCAGCCTGTCGCTCTCGTCAGCGGCGCTCTGGGCGTCGAGCGTGAAGGCCGCGCCGAGGCCGATGCCAATCAGCGTCAACGCGCCGCCTTCCTTCCGGCGCCCGAGCGGGCCCGAGCCCCGCACCATCGCGCTCGTCAGCGGCGGCGCGGAGGCTCTGCCTTCGCTCTTGGTCGCGGGCGCGCCGGTTGCTGCAGGCGCGCCTGTCGTTGCGAGGGCGCGCGCCGGTGGCTCTGGTTCGAGTCTGACGTCGATCGTTTCGCTGCCGCCCGCGGTGGCGTTGATGACGATCTCTCGATCGCGATAACCCCTGGCGCGAACCAGGACCTTGCGCTCGCCCGGAGCAACGAAGAGGTCGCGTTCGAACGGGCCGCTGCCCATGCTGGCGCCGTCGACGAGGACCTCGACAGTGATGGGACGCGACACCACGCGCAGCGAGCTGACCTTGGCCCGCACGTTGTCGAAGAGCAGCTGGAACCTGCGCTCCGCGTCGCGGAGGCCGTGCTTGGTGCTGGTGACGAAGGTGCGCAGGCAGTAATCGAGGTGCTCGGCCGCAGGCACGGCGAGCTCGAGCTCGGACTCGGTGCGACCCAGGTTGCAGGCGATGTCGAAGCTGCGGTGCAGCGCCCACGCGTCCTGATACACCTCGTAGGCGGCGTGCAGCTCACCCTGCGCGAAGAGCCTGTTACCCTCGCGAAAGAGCTCGAGCGCGCGATCGCGATCGGCCTGGCTCTGCGCGGCCGCAACACCGCTCGCGAGAGAGCAAGCCAGGGCGAGCGCCAACACCCGCGCTACTCGAGCCAAACTTCCCTCCCCTTGGACTGGGCCTTCTGGGTGGGACCAGCACTCTGCGCAGCTTTGGCAGGCTTCACAGGTTCGTCAGTCTGAGGAGTTATCGCTGTCGGCTCCCGGATAACGGCGGCAGCCGGCAGCGGCATGTCGCTCGGCACCGCGAGCGGGGCCGGCCCCTGCGCGCTCGAGCCCGCGGGCACGGTGGCGCTCGAGGCTTGCCCGAGCAGGAGCGCCCCCAAAACCACTGCCCCGAGCAAGAACACTGCGAGGCCGGCACCGAGCAACATTCCCTTGGCTCGCTGCTGGGGCGGCAGCGGAGTGAGCCGCTGAGTGAGGGCGTTTCGCGGATTGATTTCGGGTGCCAGACGGACCGGCACCATGTCGATCGTCTTGTGCTCCGAGATCCTCGGCACGGGGGTCGGCGCCACGTATTGCGCGGCCTGGTCGGGAAGCGCGTCCAGATCGACGTCGACCGGAGTCGTGCGGATCGTGGGGGACTGGTCGTCCGGCAGTAACCGACGCCCGCTGGGCGATGTGGCAGGTCTGCGCAGGTTGTGGGAGTCGTCGGTCATGACACGTGGAGCGCCCGTCCCGCTCTCTCGGCGGGAGGATGCCAACTCTGACGAGTTCTTGCGTCAATGGGTCGGCATCTCCGGACCGTCAGTTGCGTAATGAATGCCGTTATTTCGTCACTTTTTCCCATCCCCTCGGCGCGATCGTTGGTCGCTCGGCCGGTCAATTGCCCGAAAGTGTGGCTCCCCGGCGAAATGGGGTTATGGGTGGGCCCCGGGCTCAATGCGCTGGTTTCTCCTCTCTTCCCTGGTTTGCCTCTGCCTCAACGCGGTGTCGCCGGGCGCACAGGCGGCTCCGGCCAGCTCGAAACCCCGTGTTCACGTCGTCTACAGCGGGCAGCGGCTGGCCTCGATCGCCAAGCGTTACAACGTCAGCATCGAGGCGCTGTGCGCCGCCAACGGTCTCAGCGCGACGGATCCGATCCGGCCGGGACAGAAGCTCCTGGTGCCGCCCGCAGAGGACAAGGACGGAAGCCGCACGCGCGCCGTGAACCCGGCGGCGGAGCAAGAGAAGGCACCCGCGGCGACCGCACGCAAGGCTGAGGTCGAGGAAAAGACCACGACGCCGACCGTGCGCACGCACAGGGTCGAGCCGGGTCAGCGATTGGGCTCGATCGCCAAGCGCTACGCCGTGACCGTCGAGGCGCTCTGCGCCGCGAACGGTATCAAGCGGAACGACACGCTCAAGGCAGGTCAGGTGCTCACACTGCCGACGGGCAAGACCGACGAGTCGCGCCCCCAGCGCGCGGAAGAGCCGGTCGTGAAGGCGGTCAGCGCGGATCGCGCCGGCTACCTCGAGCTCTACACCTACTCGGCGCGCTGGCGCGGTCGGGTCCTCGATCGCAAGGGCAAGCTCTCGCCCACGGCCGTCAGCAACATTTCTCGAATGCTCGGCGCCACCGGCGACCGCCCGCGCCTGGATCAGCGCCTGATCCGCCTGCTGGTGCAGGTCAGCGACGCCTTCGGCGGGCGCCCGATCCGCATCGTGAGCGGCTTCCGAACCTCCTCCTATTACGAGGATTCGCGGCACCGGATGAGCCGCGCCGTGGACTTCAGCATTCCCGGCATCTCGAATACCACCCTGCGCGACTACCTGCGGCGCTTCGCCAACGTGGGCGTCGGCTACTACCCCAACTCGTCGTTCGTTCACCTCGACGTGCGCGAAGGCGCCGCTTACTGGGTCGACTACGCGGGTCCGGGTGAGGCACCGCGCTCGCGGCCCGACGCGCCACGCAAGAAGCTCGCTCACGGCGATCACGATCACCAGGAGGGCGAAACCGGTAGTGACGGCGAGGTGATCACCGACGCCCACTCGAGTGAGACTCGTCCGGCCACGCTGATCCGGGAACCCGAACCGGTCGACGCCTTGCCTCCCTTGATGTGATGGACGGCCTCCGGCTGACACAGCTGGTCAAGGGCGGTGGCTGCGCTCGCAAGCTCCCCGCCGAGGAGCTCGTCGAGGTCCTCGGCGCGTTGCCGGGAATGACGCACCCCTGGCTCAGTGCCGAGACGGGCGCGATGGACGATGCCGCCATCGTCTACCCGAGCGAGAGCGGCCCCGGCCTCGTGCTGACCGTCGACGTGATCACGCCGATCGTCGACGAT
>DATLIL010000725.1:0-2764 GCA_035539475.1 Polyangiaceae bacterium | reverse complement strand
CCGTAGGGGCGCGTGATGATCTCGAGCAGGTGCCCGCCGGGGTCGCGGAAGTAGACGCCGCGGCCGCCGAAATGCGTGTTGGTCTCGCCCTTGAGTCGGCAGGCAGGATCCGCCCAGAACTCGAGCCCTCGCGCCTTTATCCGGCCGAAGACCTGATCGAACTCCTCGTTGCTCACGAGGAACGCGTAGTGCTGCGGCTCGAAGGTCTCGTCCGTCTCGAGGATCGCGAGGGTCACGCCGTTCGCGGTCTGGACGTCGAGGAACGGGCCGAAGGCAACGGCGTCTTCGAGGCCGAACACCTGCGCGTAGAAGTCAGCCGACGCGCGCTTGTCGCGCGCGTGCACGATGGTGTGGTTCAGGGTGATCGCCATGGGGTCCTGCCGGCAGATCTACTCCCGTCCGCCAAGGGTGCCTACGCCCTCGCTGGAAGGCCGAGTTCACTGCTAACCTCGCTGCTGTGAAGGCGTGGTGGATAGAAGGTTTTGTGCTGGCGGGGCTGGCTACGGGCTGTGGCGCGAGCGCGGCGGCTGGCCCGGTGCCGCCAGGGCCGCCGAAGGCTCCTGGCCAGGTGGAGCGCAGGGAGAGCGTCGGGGAGCCGAGCAGGGCTGAATCGCCGCCAGTGGCTCCCCAGCGGGCTGAATCGCCGGCTCCGGCTCCTCACTATCCCACGCTCGACGTCGTTCGGGAGTACCGAAAAGCGCCCATTGTCGGCGCGGAAGGACAGAATGCGCCGCTTCCGACGCCGTCGGACGCCGCTCTGAAGCTGGTGGCGGACGAGGTGGCGGCAATGAGATCGGGCTTTCGCGACTGCTACAGGCGGGCGCTCGCTCGCGAGGCGCGACTGCAGGGCAGGGTCGTGATCGAAATGAAGGTTGTTTCCAGCGGCGAAATCCTTACTGCGACTGCAAGCGGCGACGGCCTGCCCGCGGAGCAGCTCGAGTGCATGTTGGATGTCGTCGGGGCCCATCGCTTTCCCCCACCCGAAGGCGGGAGTGCGGTGGTCCGGGTGCCGGTGAGGTTCGTGCCGGAAGAGCCGCGCTGACGGCGCTGCAGGGCGGAAACCCGCTGATCCGGTACTTTACTTAGCGTGCTCGCCGCCTCGCTGCGCTCCGGATCCGATATCAGCCGATTTCAGCCAACCAGCGCTCGTCGGACTCGCTAGATCGCGAATCGGAGATCAGTTATAGCGGCGCCGTGGACCTGGGCCGTAGGTACACCTTTGCCGTGTTGCTTGCGCTGGCGTGCTCCAGCGGGAAGCGGTTTTCTCCGTTTTCGGAGGAAGGTGTCGCTGGGGGTGCTGGTGCCGGCGCTGGTGGCAGCGCTGGCGGAAGCGGTGGCTCGAGCGCTGGCAGCACTTCGGGCACCGGTGGCATGGTGGCGACGGCAGGCAGCGGTTCCGCTGGCGCGGGGGCGAGCGCCGGCAGCAGTTCCGGCGGCGCGCCCGTCTGTGCGCCCGGACAGAGCGAGGAGCAGACTCGCTACCAGACCGCGACGGTGCCGTTCGGAGGGCAATGTGTCGCGGAGGTGCAGGTCAGAACCTGCTCTGTCGCGGGTTGGGGCGACTTTTCTGGCACCTACGCCGAGGCTTCGTGCGGCATGGATGCAGCGCTTGCTTGTGGTGAGATCGGTCACGCAGCGGTTCAGCACCGCGTGCGCTACGAGGCCGAGCTCGTTCCCTTCGGCGCCGAGTGCGAGCAAGAAATCCAGAGCGCCCTCTGCAACAACGGCGAGCTGGGCGAGTGGACCGGGTCGTTCAGCTACGAAGAGTGCATCGTGGGCTCGGCTGTGGACTGCACGGACGCGAGCCATGGCGCCACCAAGGAACGCATTCGCTTCGCGACAGCGACCGTACCCTTCGGTCAGGAGTGCCAGCAGGAGATCCAGACCGCTGTCTGCGAAAACGGCTCTTTCAGCCCCTGGTCAGGCAGCTACACGTTCCAGGTTTGCACCGTCGATGCTCCGGCGGATTGCGACGGCGGGGCTCACGGTACCTCGCGGCAGCGCGTTCGCTACGCGGATGCTTCCGTCTCCTACGGCGAAAGCTGCGTCCAGGAGACACAGACGCAGGACTGCTCCAACGGCACCTGGAGCGCGTGGACGGGGAGCTACGACAACCCGAGCTGCAGCGTGGGAGCGGCGGCGAGCTGTGGTGGCGTGGCTCACGGCGACAGCGAATCGCGTGTTCGCTACGAGTCGGCGGAGGTCGCGTACGGCTCGGACTGCGTCAGCGAGCAGCAGTCGAGGACCTGCGACAACGGGACCTGGGGCTCGTGGACTGGCTCGTACACGTTCGACGCCTGCAGCGTGGCGGAATGCGAGAATGGCGGCAGCGAGAGCAAGTCGTGCGGCATCAATGGTCGGGGAGAGAGCACGCGCACCTGCGTGTCGGGAAGCTGGGGCGATTGGAGCGAATGCGACGATCCCGATGAGTGCTCCGACGGTGACGATGACGTGCTCTCCTGTGAGCCCGACGCAGGGTACGAGGTCCTGACGTGCATCGAGGGCGCCTGGCAATCGAGCGGCTGCGGCTCCTGTTCAGGGTTCGATGCCGAGTGTGAGGGATTCACCACCGAGCTCGCCTGCGCGCAGGCCGGCTGCGACTGGTCCTGGCACTCGTAGCTGTTGAAGGTTTTGCTGGTCGACCGCGTTTTGCCCTCGTGAGTACGAGGTTTCTCCCTTTCCTGTTCATCGTGAGCTCGCTTTGCGCCTGCACTTCCAGCGCGCCGTCGCCGAGCGATCCGAACGCCGGGACTGGGGGGGCGGC
>DATLIL010000724.1:0-2765 GCA_035539475.1 Polyangiaceae bacterium | reverse complement strand
GTGGGAGGTGAGTTTTGACCCACGCGCGAGCCTGGTACGCGCTGCTGACCGCTGCGCTGCTGTCGCTGCCCGATGCGGCGCGCGCGCAACTGACGCAGGCCGTACACCCGCAGAACGCCCCTCTCGACAGCACGCCGGCGGAGTCGTCCACAGCGAGCTATTGGGCGGGGGCACGTGCCAGAACGTTCGTCTCCGCGACGCTGGAGCTCGGCCTGAGCTACGTGCGCATTCAGCTCGCTTCCGGCTACGGCCGCCCGCACCACGACTGGTACGGCCTCGAGGGCTACACCGGCGTCAGCAGCGGCAGCCTCGCGCAGTACCTTGGTTTGCGCCGCGTTCTTCCGTGGGCATCGCTGCGCGGCGGGGTGCGCTACCAGGCCGCGTTCGAGCGCAGCCTCCTCCCGATCCAGGATCACTACACTCGTCGCGATCTCGACACTCCGCTCGGCGATCCCTGGCAGTACTTCGTGCTCGAAGGCGAGGCTTCGGCGACGGCGAGACTGCCCTTCGGCCAGCTGACGGCACTGCTGAGCGGCCACTACTTCACGCTCGTGCCCGAGCGCGACGCCTACATCTTCGAAGAGAGTTTGAAGGTCGTCGCCGCGCAGCCCTGGATCTGGCGGGCTCGCGGCTCGTACGCCCAAGCCTTCGGGCGCGACGACGGAGCGCGTGTGGGCATTGCGGCGGAGGCGATCCTCGTCCCGGAGAGAGGAAGCCTCGTGCTGCGGGCTGGACCCACGGCGTCGGTCGCCGTCACGGACAACCTCGAGGTCGTGGCCACCTTCATGCCGGTGTTGTCCAGCCCGGACAGCCTCGGGTTGCTGGGCGCGGACTTCGGCCAGCTCGGGATCCGTCTGCGTTACGCCACCGGCGAGGGCGAACAGCCGCGACGGTAGCCGTTGGCGTTGGCGCGCAGGCTCTACCTCGCGACTCGAGTCCCCGCTGAGCTTGCGTTCCTACCCGGCCCGCCTGCGTCGAGTTGCCGATTCACGTGCATGGGCGCGCGATGGCGCTGGCAATGGTCGGAGCCACGTCGACCGGCTCGACGTCGAAGGGGAACGTGCCGCGGACCGGGAGGGTGTTGCTCACCACCAACCGCTCGATCGGCAGCCGAGCGAGCTGCTCCACCGCGGCTCCGGCCAGGACGGCATGTGTGCTGACCACCGTCAGCTCGGGCTGGCAACCCGCCTCCAGCAACGCGCGAGCGGCAGCCACCATGGTACTGCCGCTCGCGATGATGTCATCCACCAGGATGGGTCTCAGGCCCCGAACGTCACCGATGACCCGTTCCGCGACCACCTCGGCCCCGCTGATTCTCGTCTTGTGCACCAGGGCCATTGGCAGGCCGAGCTCCTGAGCGTAGCGATGGGCCAGCCTGGATGCCCCGAGATCGGGTCCCACCACGACTGCGTCGCGAGTCGGGCGTTCGCGCAGCGCGCGGGCCAGCTGGGGTACCGCGCACAGCTCCTCGACGGGAAAAGGGAGTGACGCCTCGGCCGCGGCGCTATGCAGATCGAAGGTGACAGCACGGTTCAAGCGCATGGCTCCCAGGAGGTCTGCGACAACGCGTACTCCGATCGGCTCTCCCCGATGTTTGCGACGATCTTGCCGGCTATAGGGAAAGTACGGAAGGATCGCGTGGGTGGTTGGACCCCGAAAGCAGGACCGGTCGTTTCGGGTACGCCATGGCCGCCAGTCAGCACGCGACGTGCCAGGGACGATCCTCGGACAGAGTCGTTAAGCCGCGCCCATGGCTTCACTCGATCCTGCATCCGAGGTGCACGTCGTGCGTCATTCGGCGCGGAGCGCAACGATTGCGCCTGTCCCAGCTCTTCAGCGGACGCCGAGGTCGAGATCCGTGTGACGGACTCCGGTAAGCGGATCGCTCCCGAGATCCGTGACAAACGCAATTCGTGATAAGGCTGCCGCATGGCTGATCGATCCCCGACGCAAGAGTGGGGCGAGCTCGTCTTTCACCAGCTGCTCGACACGGCTCCGGATGCGATGGTCGTGGTGGACCGCCAGGGCACCATCGTCCTGGTCAATATCCAGGCCGAGAGCATGTTCGGCTACTCCCGCAGCGAGCTCATTGGTCAGAAGGTCGAGGTGCTGATACCCGAACGCTACCGAGGTAGCCACGAATCCCATCGCAGTGGCTTCATGGGTGAGGGTAGGGCCAGGCCGATGGGCACGGGGCTCGAGCTTTTCGGTCGCAAGCGCGACGGCAGGGAATTCCCCATCGAGCTCAGTTTGAGCCCGCTCAGCCTCGAACAGGGCATGCTCGTTTCGGCCGCTATTCGCGATATCAGCGATCGCAAGGAGACCGAACGGCGTATAGGCCGCATTCAAGAGCACTTGCTCAGCGCCGTCGAGAACATCCAAGGCGCCTTCGCCATCTTCGACGCCGAGGATCGCCTGGTGCTGTGCAACAGTCAGTGGCGCTTGCTCCTCCACTTCGATTCGGAGCTTGGTGTGGCAGGAAAGACCTATCAAGAGCTGCTCGAGCCGAACCTGAGCCACGTGTACGACCCCGGCCTGCATTCGCCGGAAGAATTTCGCGCGACGTTTCTGGCCTACCACCGAAGGCCCGAAGGCGCGCTGGACGTTCGCACCAGGGATGGGCGCTACAAGCGCATTGTCGAGCGCCGCACGGAAGATGGGCGCACGGTGAGTGTGATCTCCGACGTCACGGAAGACGTCGAGCGAGAGGAGGAGCTACGCCGAACTCGCTCCATGGCGGAGGCCGCCAGCTCCGCCACTGTCTC
>DATLIL010000723.1:0-2006 GCA_035539475.1 Polyangiaceae bacterium | reverse complement strand
CCCTCGAGCTGCTCGTCTGTCACAAGGACGCGGCGCCGCCAGCGGCCGTGGCTCCCCCCGCCGAGACGCTGCTCTACGTCGACGCCGACGACTGCCCGAGCGACTGGCAGCGAGCCACGGAGATGGAGGGCCGCTTCCTCGTCGGCGCTCCGAGCGGCGGGCTACTCGGCGCCGACTTCGGCGGAGCGGATCTGGGCTCCGGTGAGCAACGTCCGCACGATCACCCAATTTCCGGCAGTGTTTCAATCAACCCTCAGGCGGTGGCCGCAACGACAGGCGGCGGCACCCTGGTGGGCGCCAGCGGCTTCGCTCAGATCACGGGCGTCGCTCAGTTCGAGGAGATCGCTCCCTTGCGCCTCGAGCTACGCTACTGCCGCAAGCTCTAGCCGCTGACGCCTAGCTCCGTCAGGAGCGCGTCCGCGTGATCCACCTCGCGCAACAAGAACAGGATGTAGCGAAGGTCGACGTGAATGCTGCGTGTCGTGGGCATGAAGACCCAGTCGGACGCGACGGACTCGTACGTGCCGTCGAACGCCAGCCCCACGAGCTCACCGCGAGCGTTGAGCGTTGCCGAGCCGGAGTTGCCGTTGGTGATGGGCACGTTGCTCAAGAAGTCGACCGGAACGTCGGGGTGACGCTTCGCAGCCGCGAGCAGGCGCTCGGGCGCCACGAACGGCTCCTTGCCGGTGTGCTTGGCCACGAGCTGGGTGAGCGTGGTGAAGGCCCCGATCTCGGCACCCGGCGCACCGGAGGGTGCACGCTGCACCGTGCCGTAGGCCACCCGTAGCGTGCCGTTGGCGTCGGGGGCGACGGCGCCTCCGCGGTAGGCGAGCAGAGCCTCCATGAAGCGCGGCTTGAGCAGCAGCATCCTGCCCTCGAGCCGCTTGCGGCGCTCCTCGGCGGCGCGGAAGTGCGGATAGAGCTTGGACATCAGGCGCACGAGCGCGTCGGGATGACGAGCGCCGTCGAGCCGTGCGTCGTCGAACAGGGCCAGCCTGACCTTCTCGTCGGCCAGGCGAGTCTTGTCGTAGAGCCGGGCCACGGACGCAGCGATCGCCGCGTCCGTCGCGTTCTTGCCGGCGATGAGCTCGAGCGCCGGAGTGCGGCGAGCCGACTCGCGGCCGCGATCGCGCTGCAACGCGAGCTCGAGCGTGGCGCGATCGAGCTTCTCGCTGTAGCTCGCGTTCAGCGATTCGAGCTCGTCCCTCAGCCTGGGCACGTTGCGTTCCTGGTACGACGGGTCACGCTCGCTGTCCGGCTTGCGCCGCTCCTCTGCCATGCGCAAGCAGCGGTAGGCCGCGAAGAGCAGCCGCGGCATCAGCATCTCGCGCTCGAGAGCGGTGTCGGTCTCGCGCGTCTTGCGGTACTCGGCGAACACCTGCGAAAGCTCGCTGAACACCGTGCCGTAGGCCGCGGAGCGAGCCGGATCCGCGGCGATGAACGCCGCCAGCGCGCTCTCCTCCGAGCGCTTCTTCTCGAGCAGCCCTGCACGCCTCATGCCCTCGAGCTCAGCGGTGTTCTTGGTGCGGACGTTGTTGAAGCCCCGGATCCTGCCCACGGCCTTGATCGCGAGCTCTGCGTCGTTTTTTGCCAGGCTCTCGGCCTGAGCCAGGTAGGCGTCGAACATCGCCAGACGCTCGGGGTAGACGGCGCTCACCACCTCCTCCATCTCCGCCGCGGGCGTGAGCAGCGACGTGCGGCCGGGATAACCGGCAACGAACACCAGCTCACCCTCCGCCAGCCGCTGGCGGGCGAGCTCGAGATGGGCCGGCGGATGATACGGGACATTGTCCTCGGCGTAGTCCGCGGGCAGCCCGTCCTTGCCGACGTAGGCGCGAAAGAAGGTGACGTCGCCGGTGTGGCGAGGCCAGCGCCAGTTGTCCACCTCACCGCCGAAGTTCCCGATGCCTGCGGCGGGCGCGTAGACGATGCGAATGTCGCGGAGCTCGAGCGTCTCGATCGAGAAGAAGCGCAGTCCGTCGTAGAGACTGACGAAGCCGCAGCGC
>DATLIL010000722.1:0-3987 GCA_035539475.1 Polyangiaceae bacterium | reverse complement strand
CTTTTAGGCCGGCTGGCGCGGCTGCTAAGCAGCCCCTGGATCCCAGACGACACTGCAAGCTGGCTCGCCGCGGCTGCGCAGCAGCAACGCGGCGCCCGAGAGCGGCTGCGCAGCAGCAACGCGGCGCCCGAGAGCGGCTGCGCAGCAGCAACGCGGCGCCCGAGAGCGGCTGCGCAGTAGCAACGCGGCCCCTACGACCCTGGGTCCCCTCTCAGGCTAGACCCCTAGACCCCTGGGCCCCTAGGCGCCCTACTTGCTCTCAAACAGGTCGTCGAACACGCGATCGAACTCATCGTCGTCGTTGACGGCGCGTGCACTCGGTTGCTTGACGGGTAGCTCGGCCGACGAGGGCGAGAGCGTGTTGATGCGATCGGCGACGTCGCGGTAGCCAGGATCACGGCGCGCGATCTTCTGGAAGTAGTAGAGCGCGTCCTGGTTCATCGACTTCATCTCGTAGACGTTGCCGAGGTCGTAGTAGAGGCTCATCTCCTGCTCCACGGTCTTGTTCGTGGAGTTCAGAGCCTGAACGTAGGCTTCGGCCGCCTTGTCGAGCTCGTTGCGCTCGAGATAGATGATGCCGATCATCGCGTAACACATGCACTCGCGACTGGGATCGCGAGCGGCGAGCTGGAACTCGCTGAGTGCCTCGGTGATCATGTCCATCTCTTTGTAGGCCACGCCGACGTCGTAGTGACTGGCGCTGTCCGCCTCCGAGACCTGGGCGCGGACGCCGGCCTTGAACTTGGCGAACACCTGATCCGGGTCGAGCTCGCGCACGTTGCCCACGGCCGAGACGGCAGCGACGCTCTCCGGCGGCGGCTCGAGGTCGTCGAGCGCGTCGAGCGAAGCGGCCACGGCGGTCTCCATCGTGGGCGGGCGCGGTCCACCCACCATGCTGAGCTCGATGGTCTGGCTGCCGGCGCCGGCGGAGGCCATGGCCTCCTCCACCTCGCGCAGGCGCTCGAGCACCAGCGGGTGGTTCGGGGTGCGGACGAGCTGCTCCGAGAGGATGGTCTTGGCGTCCTCGTACAGGCCGCGCGCGATGAAGAACTCGGCTTCGTCGAGCACGCCCTCGAGCATCTCGATGTCGCTCGGACTCGGGCCCGCGGCCATCGGCGCCGAGTTGATCGCCGAGGACGGCACGTCGAGCGCGTCCTCCTCGATCTCGTCCTCGTCCAGGATGGAGGCGCTGGAGACCTCGTCCGCGTCCGCGTCTCCCAGCGGGAAGGCCGGTAGCGCGGCCTCGCCAGCGAACGGCTCGTCCTGCGCCCCGAAGGGGTCGTCCATCTGCGCGAGATCGGTGCGCGGCGAAGGGCCCGAGCGGCTGAGGGCTTGCTCGGCGCCGACCTCCTCGAGGTCGTAGGAGGGGAGGGGATCGTCGGCGTCGTAGAGCCCTTGCTGCTGCGCTGCGGATGCGCCCGGAACGATCTCGGAGAGCATCGAGACGGCTGCCTCGTGGCCCGGCTCGACCTCGAGCACCTCGCGCAGCAGCGGCTCGGCTTCGTGCAGCTCGCCGCGATCGATGTAGAGCGCGGCCAGGTTCACCGTCTCGGCGATGGCGCCCTCGCGGTCACCGGCCTCGATCAGCACCTCGCGCAGCTTCTCGCGAATCTCGACCGAGCGAGGATCGATCTCGAGCGCGATGTGGAGCGCTTCGATGGCCTTGGAGAACAGCCTGAGCTTGCGGAACGAATCGGCGTCGACGATCGCCTTCTTGGCGTGGGCGCGGCCGTCGAAGTTACCGGCGTCGATCAGCTCCTCGGCTGCCTCGACCTCCTCGCCGACAACGACCACGTCCGGCGCGCTGGCCATGACGGCGCGCGACACGCTCGGCATATTCGGCAGGATGCTGGGGGCGCTCTGGATCTCGATGCCCGAGTCGTCGATCAGCTCGACTTCCGAATCGGAGACTGCGCTGATGCTGCTGGACGGTCCCGGTGCTTCGCTGGCTCCCGGAGGGCGCAGGCTCTCCAGCGCGCGTACCGCGTCGTCGTGGGGCGCGACCTGGCGCAGGTGACCGAGCAGCTGCGCGTACAAGTCGGCGCGCCCGGCCTCGCGCGCGATGCGCGCCATTTCCTTGTACACCTCGAGCGCCTTCGTCTCTTGCTCGATGGCGTGGAACGCGCGCGCCAGAAGGCCGAGCGTCTCGAGGTTGCGCGGGTCGGCCTGGAAACAGACCTGGAGCTTGGCCAGAGCCTGCAGGCCGTCCTCGCGTGAGCCCTTCTCCAGGTACAGCTCCGCGGCCACGCGTGCGTACTTGGGATCGACACGGAAATGCAGGATGCGCTCGACCACCTTGAGCGCGTCGTCCCGGCGCGACATGCCCAGCAGCAGCTCGGCTGCCGTCCAGAACGAGTCGATGGCCTCGTCCAGCGCCTGCACTCGACAGCAGGCCTCGGCCAGGCGCAGGTGCGGCAAGGGGTTGCCGCCGTCGAGCTCGACCATCTTGCGGAAAACGTCGATCGCCTCGCGATCACGTCCGGCGCGCTGCAGGCGGGTCGCGACCTCGTCCCAGGCCGCCAGCGCGTCGCTGGTGAGCCCGAGCTCCGTGTAAATCTCTGCCAGACGCGGAACGATGTGACCGTAGCGATCAGCGAGATCCGGCGCGTGCTTCTTGATGAGCTCGCGGATCTGCTTGTAGACGGCGATGGCCTTGAGTGCGAAGCCCTGCGACGAGTAGTACTGGCCTACGCGATCGTAGGTCGCGATGGCTTCGGGGTAAGCCTGAAGGCGAGCTTGCAGGTCACCGATCTTCAGCAGGGTCCGCGCGTCGTTCGGATCCTCCTGGATTATCTTTTGGTACTCTGCGATCGCCCGGTCGTACTTCTTCTTCTCGACGTACTTCTGAGCGGCCTGCAGTACTTTCTCGCGTTCGAGGGACAATGGCCTTTGAGCAGCCGGGCAGGCGGCGACGGACCGTTTCCATCACCGCAGACCGGGAGCCTCCAAATCCTAGGAGATGCCGGCCGAACGGTCAAGGAATGGCCTGGATTTTCGCGGGCTTAGTGGCCCATTTCGCACCCGGTAGGCCCTTCGTCCCGGTTCTGGCCAGCCGTTCCGTCGAAGTCTCAGAATGGCTTGCGCAGGACGAGGAAAACGACGCCGGCCACCAAGACGAGCAGCGCCAGGCCCAACCTGCCGGCGTTCCCGTCGTCGCTGCGTTGGCCGCTCGCGAGGTGCCGGGCGCGCGCCGCGAGGGCGTAGTGCAGCCCGATCACCCCGAGCGCCAGGGTGAGCTTCACCGGCATGAACTTGGTCTGCACGAAGTAGTACTCGTAGTTCAACAAGAGCCGCGAAGAACCTGCCAGAAACGAGATACCGAAGGCCGGCTCGGCCAGCCTGCGCTGGATGCTGAGCCCGAACGCGCCCCGTTCGCGCGGCGCCGCGGCGCCAGTGTGCAGCGTGAGCGCCACGGCGACGATCGAGCCGATCCACACGAGGTTGGCGAGCAGGTGCAGATAGAGCAAGATCCAGTTGAGCTCGGCCATGCTGAGGCAGACCTTTGCACGAAGCGCTGGCCCGCCCAAGGGCGGTGGTGATGTCCGTTGAGCTCTCCCGTGCCCAGGTCGAGGCAGCGCGACAGAGGCTCGTGGGCAGAGTGCTGGTCACGCCGTGTCGCGAGAGCTTTCGACTGTCTCGCGAGCTCGGCGCCACGGTTCGCCTCAAGCTCGAAAACCTCCAGGTCACTGGCAGCTTCAAGGAACGAGGCGCCGCCAACAAGCTCCTCACGTTGAGCGACGCGGAGCGTCAGGCGGGTGTGATCGCGGCGAGCGCCGGCAACCACGCTCAAGCGCTCGCGTATCACGCTGAGCGGCTCGGCGTCGCCGCCACCCTGGTCATGCCCGAGTACACGCCCCTGGTGAAGGTGATGGCGACGCGCGGCTTCGGCGCCGAGGTCGTCTTGCACGGCGCCGGCTTCGACGACGCCGCGGCGTTCGCTGCCGAGCTCGAGCGCGAGCGTGGTCTCGTTCCGGTTCACCCCTTCGA
>DATLIL010000721.1:0-2365 GCA_035539475.1 Polyangiaceae bacterium | reverse complement strand
GACCAGCGCGTAGTACGCCACCGACACGACCCTGGTGCGCGGATCGCGCCCCGGCTCGCCGAAGGTGAAGAGCTGCTCGACGTACAGCCGCTCGATGCCGACCTTGCTCTCGAGCACTCGCCGCGCGGTCTGGTCCAGCGCTTCGTCCGGCCGCACGAAGCCGCCCGGCAGCACGACGCGACCGCGGAAGGGGTGCTCGGAGCGGCGCAACACGAGGGTGCAGAGCCGGCCCAGGACCACCGAGAGCAGGGCCACGGCCACGGCCACGCTGAGCCGCTCGAAGGCGCTGGCGTCGTAGCTCCTGAGGAACTCAGCCTCGGAGTCGCCACGTTTTTGCGGGGTTTTGCGGGCGGCCATCTTATATGCACGAAGCATATATGCACCGTGCATCTATGTCAAGGCAGGGCCGGGCTCCTAACATCCGTGACCATGACCCCCTACGACGCTCAAGACAGAGGCAGCAGCGACGCCTACCAGCGTTACCTGGCCGGCATGGACGCCTCCATGCGTCAGAAGGTGGCGCTGACGGCCGCCCACCTGCTCTGCCGCGGCAAGGTCGCGGACATGGGCATGGGCTCGGGCAGCGGCAGCCATGCCCTGGCCCAGCTCTACCCGGAGCTCGAGGTCATCGGCGTCGACATCGACCCCACGATGGTCAAGCTGGCCGAAGAGCGCTTCGTCTCGCCGAACCTGAGCTTTCGCGCGGGCGACATCGCAGCCCGCGTGTTCGAGCCGGGCTCACTCGACTGCATCCTGAACTCATCGGTGCTGCACCACGTGACGTCGTTCAACGGCTACTCGTACGAGGCCGCGCGCAACGCCCTCGGGCAGCAGGTGCCCGAGCTCGACGACTACGGCGTGCTCATCGTGCGCGACTTTCTCGATCCCGGTCACGAGCCCGTCCTGCTCGATCTGCCCGACGGCGACGGTGACGCCTCCGCCGAAACCAGGACCTGCTCGACCGCGGCGCTGTTCCGTCGCTTCGCCGGCGAGTTCCGGAAGCTCTGCGACAAGCCCGGTTTCGAGCTCGACGAGGTGGAAGGCGCCGAGCCCGGCTTTCGGCGCTTTCGCACCACGCACAAGCTCGCTGCCGAGTTCCTGCTGCGCAAGGACTACCGCACGGATTGGTCCAGCGAGGTGCTGGAGGAGTACACCTACTTCACGCAAGGCGAGTTCGAGCGCGCCTTTCACGAGCTCGGCCTGCGCGTGCTGGCCTCCACGCCGCTCTACAATCCCTGGATCCTGCGTCACCGCTTCGAGAACAAGTTCCGCCTGCGCTCGCTCTCGGGCGAGGCGCTGGAGGCGCCGGCGACGAACTACGTGATCGTCGGCGAGCGGGTCAGGCCCGGGGAGGGTGTGCGCTTCGAACGCCGCCCGGCGGCGCCGCTGGGCTTCCTCGAGCTCTGCCATTTCGAGCACGCGGACGGCCGCGTCTTCGACCTGGTGCGCCGGCCGCACCTCACGCTCGACGTGCTGCCCTGGTTCAGGCGGGAGGGAGCGATCTTCGTGCTGGCGCGCATGAGCTATCCGCGACCGATCCTTGGCGCGGCCGAGCATGCCGCGCTCGATGGCGGTCGCTTCGCCCTATACGCGAGCGAGCCGCTCAGCGTGCTGCAGAGCGACAAACCCATCGGCCTCAGCGTGGAAGAGATGCTGCTCGCTGACGCCAAGCTGGCCAGCCGTCAGCTCCGCGGTTTCCTTCCGGGCAGCCTGTACTATCCCTCGCCGGGAGGCGTGGCCGAGGAGGTCCGCTCCACGCTGGTCGAGATCGAGCCGGTGCTGGTCGCGAGCGATCTCGGTCAGCGTTCGGGTTTCACGAGCTCCGGCCGCGTTCGCGCCATCGACGCCCAGCAGCTGCTGCGCGCGGCGCAGGTGGGCGGCTTGCCCGACGCGCGGCTCGAGCTCAACACCTACGACCTCTTGCTGCGCCTCCGCGCCGGTGTGGCTCCCTGGATCGGCGAGGAGCTCGATCTCGGCGAGGCGGCGGCGCTGCCGGAGCGCACCTCGCTGCGCGCGCTGCTCGATGCGGCGCCGCGCCGTACGTTCGAGCGCGCATCAGCCGAGCGCTCGCAGCAGTTCCTCGAGCTCCGGGCCGGCTCCTTCGCGGAGCTCGATGCACGGGGTGAGGTGCTGGCGGAGCGCACGCTCGAGTACGTGGCCCCCAGGAAGCTCGGGCTTTGCAGCATCGCCTGCATCCTGCTCGTCCGCAGCGGCAGCGAGATCCTCGTGGGCGTCGACGACGACGATCTGCCGGCCGCCCAGCTCTTCAACGGCAACAGCAACCTGCTCGTGGCCCCCGCCTGGCGCATCCCGCGGGACCGCCGCACGACGACGCCGGCGCGCGCTTTCGTGCGCGAGCGCCTGC
>DATLIL010000720.1:0-4140 GCA_035539475.1 Polyangiaceae bacterium | reverse complement strand
ACCACGTGGTCGGTACCACGAGCTGGGGACATAGGCCCTTCGAGGAGATCGTGGATCACCACGAGCCCTCGTTCATCCCCGAGTTCGACACCGACGACGCGGGCACCCAGCTACGTAGCATCGTGATGAAGGGATTCTCTTGGTGGCTCCAGTTCCGCCAGGGCGAGGATATGGAAGCGCTGGTCGAGGCGCTCGCGCAGCAGACTCGCGACAAGGTCGCCGCCGAGGGCGACTGGGCCTATCAAGACTGGGCGTCGGTCGTGTGGCAGACCTACAACGCCGCCGGCACCAGCAATCGAGCGGCCGAAGCCCAGTACGACACGAGCGGCCACCTCGATGACATCCGTGAGCTGCTCGAGGACGCGGCCGGGGCGTCGCTTGCGGTGCTGACCGTGGCGGCGTCCAAAGCAGCCACGAACCCCATGGGTGACATCAAGTGCCCGGCCGGGACCGAGTTCCAGCTCGACCCTGCGCACTACGATAACCCCGCGCCCCACGGCCGCTGCTCCGCGCCACCGCCGCCGCCGGCGCCGCCGACGGACCTCGCCGATGCAGGCGTGGGCGTGGTCGGTGACGCAGGATCAGCGGCCCCGACGTGCGATGCCGGCAGCCCGTGCTCCGACGACTCGACGTGCCCCGAGAGCGCCCCGTACTGTCTGGGTGGCTGTTGCAGCGACTATCCGCCTCCGCCAAGGTAACGAGCATGATCCGAGCTTTCGTCCGCAGTGCCTTGAAGTCAGTGCTTGCCGTGGCGGGCGCCGCGTGGGGCGTGGCGTCCCTGCTCGGAACGCCGGGCTGCGGCGGAGGCGAGAACTACTACTGCGGCGGCTCGGGCTCGTGTGAAGGCTACACGGAGACCGAGTGCCGCGGCACGAACGTCTGTGCCTGGCTCGAACGCTGCAACCAGGTCGCCTGTCAGCCCATCCGCGACGAAGCAGCGTGCGCCGCGATCCCCCACTGCGCGTGGTCCAAGGAAAGCGGCTGCTACGAGCCCGGGCAATCGGACTGCGACAGCCTACAGTCCGCCGCGTGCGCAGCGCGCAGCGACTGCAGCTGGGGCTTCGTCTGCGACGGCCAGATCGAGTGCATCGACGCTGACACCCAGAACGAGTGTGCAACGCTCGGCTCGCACTGTGAGTGGCGGGAAGGATCACCGGATTGGAAGCTGTGAGCATCGAACCGTCACCGTCCATCGGCAGCATCGCTCGCGCGCGGTCAGCGCTCCGGGTCGCGCTCGGGCGGCTGCGCTGGCCGCTGGCTGCCTGGACCTTCTTCGTCGTCTTTCCGAGCCTGCTCCTGGCCCTGGGCGCGAACGACGCGGAGGGCCGCATCAGGCTGGCGAGGGGCTGGTTTGGCGTCGGTGCCGCCTCGTACCTGCAAGCGGGCCCGGCCTACCTGCTCGCCTACCTGGTGAGCGCCGCAGTGCTGTGCCCCGTCCTGCTGCTCTGGCTCGCTCGAGACTTGCAGGAGACAATCCATGGGGCATCAACGCATAAGCTGGCGACATCCGTGCGGCGCTGGGCTCTGAGCTGGGTGGCGCTGTTCACTCTGGGCCTCGTACCGCCCACGCTCTGTTTTGCGGCCAAGCACCCGTTTCCGGCGCAGACCATCCAATGGGCGGCAGATCTTGCCGCGCGCGGCATTGGCGCGAGCCTGCCGTGGCTCGGCATCGTCCTGCTGATCGCGGCGCTCGTGCGCCGCTTCTGGCTCGCTCTGTTCATCACCATCACAACACAGCTCGGGCTCGGTGCCTGGACGCTCGCCGCCCAGCACAACGCTGCCGAAGCGCTCGCTCCCGGCGCGCTCGCCAGCGCTCTCCTCTCGGGTGCTCCCGACAAAGCGCAATACGCAGGGCTTGCGATCCTCGGCTGGCTGCTCGGCGCCGCGCTAGCAACGGTGTTGGTCGTGCTGGGGCGTGAGCGCTGGGCGGAGGGCCGCACGGCGAAGCGGGCGACCTCCGCCCCGTGCCCGTGACGCCGGCGGCCTGCATCACGACTACCGAAGGGCGGCGTAAGAGGCGCGGACGGACCAAGTAGCCAGCACAGCGAGCATTCGAGCAACCGCCGACCTTAGATGCTCCTTGGCAGTGTGATCCAGAAATGACAGCCCGACGCTTCGCGTGAAACGCAGGCGGCAGACCGCAGAGCCATGGCTGCTGACCACAGCCCCGGTCAGGCGCCTGCGAGAACGGCGGCTCGGCCCCGACCAGATGCCTTCGCGTCGTACAGGGCCTTGTCAGCCAGACCGAGCACATCCTCGTCAGCCATCGATTCGGTGCCGTCCACGCCCGCGATACCGATCGAGACGGATACCGGCAGTCCGAGCTGCATCCGCTGCGACGCTACGGTCTCCAAGATCCGATTGGCGACGATGCTGGCCTCCGACGGGCTGCATCGCGGCAGCAGCACTGCGAACTCGTCACCTCCAATTCGGGCCGGTATATCCGTCGAGCGGATGCACTCCCGGATCGCTGCTGCGACTGCCCCGAGCGCGCGATCACCAGCAGCGTGGCCGAAGCTGTCGTTGATGTCCTTCATCCGGTCGACGTCCACG
Source organism: Polyangiaceae bacterium (assembly GCA_035539475.1). GTDB lineage: Bacteria > Myxococcota_A > Polyangia > Polyangiales > Polyangiaceae > PMG-095. Next base: position 1,587 of record DATLIL010000720.1, on the reverse strand, counting down.
GCGATGATGGATCCGAGGCCACCGTACCGCCCTCGCAGCTTCATCTCCTCGACCAGCCGCTCGCGCAGGCGTCGGCGGTTGAATAGACCCGTCAGCGGATCCGTCACCGAAAGGAGACGAGCGCGAGCGAGCCCTCGACCGAGCAGGAAACTCAGCGAGGCAAGCAGCGCAGCCGGGAGCAAGAGCCCGAGCCCGAGTGCCGTCGTGCGTTCACGCGGCACGAGCGCGGAGAGGCGATCGACGACGTCGGCGAGGAGCAGCCCGTAAAGCGGAAGCGTCACCCCGAGCAACGCCCCCGCAGCCATGAACATCACGGGTCGCGAAAGCGTTTCCGCTCTGGCGAATGCACGATACAGAGCAAGAGCACTTCGCGCGGCCCTGACGATAGACGAGGTCTTGCGCCTTGCTTCTTCGAAGATGTCCTCTGCCAACCTATTCATCGCTCGAAAGTGACAGGAGGGGCGCGGCGAGCGCTCTCCCTTCCTGTCACCCGCCTTGGCTACCCGGCGTTCACCGGAATGAGCCTCGAAGTAGCAGCCCGCTTGGGGATGCGAATGGTGAGCACTCCATCCTTGATCGTCGATGCCGCCCTCGAGCCGTCGACGTAGGCCGGGAGATTGAACGCCCGATACCAATCCCGTGGCTCGTACTCGGACGCCCAGAGCGCACCCGACGGGAGCTCTTGGCCCTTGACCAGAATCGTCAGGCCACGAGCCTCGTCCCAGGCCACGGTCGCGCCCTCGCGGGTGCCCCCCGGTACATCGGCGTAGAGCAGCAGCTCTTGGTCGTTCTCGTACACGTCCAAGACGGGGGTGGCGAGTGGAGCGTCGCCGAGTTGCTCCAGACGCGTGTCCCCTGTGGCCACCTCAACCGCTTCGTCGCCGGCTCGGCCGAGACTTCGCCGGATCTTCTCGCGCACATTCGACACGACTTCGTTCCAGGTCATGGCGGCACCTCCTCATCCCGCACGGACGGCGATCTGTCGCGGCTTCAGCGCTCCCGACTTCGGCAGGTGAAGCCGGAGAACACCGTCCCTCAGCTCTGCGTTGATCTTGCTCGCGTCAATGCCGCCGGGTACGGCAAAGCGGCGACGGAAATCGCAGCTCTGGTACTCGAGACCAATGAATGAGCCGCCCTGTGCAGCCACTTCCCGCCGAGCCGCGACGCTGAGCTCGCCGCCGTCGAGGTTGACGCTGAGCGTGTCCGAGGTGACGCCGGGGAGGTCCGCGATGACGAGGACCTCGTCGTCGTTCTCGTAGACATCACAAGGGGGCGCAACCGCCGGTCTTCGGTCGGATTGGATCAGCGACTGTGGTTCGCTCTTCACGAGTCCTGTTTGGCGAGACATGGCACTTCCTCCCTTCGTTACTTGGATGGCCCTCACGAGCTCGCCTTCACCGCAATCTGGCGCGGCATTGCGTCGGCAGCCTTCTCGAGCGTCACCGTGAGGATGCCGTTCTTCACCGCGGCGGTGGCCTTTTCTGGGTTCACGCGGCAGGGCAGCGCGAAGCTGCGCGAGAACCTTACGGCCGGGCGCTCCTGCCGATGCGCCGAGTAGCCCTCCGGCGCCTTCACCTGGCGCTCACC
>DATLIL010000719.1:0-5639 GCA_035539475.1 Polyangiaceae bacterium | reverse complement strand
AAAATGAATGGAACGGCCCAGGCAAGGCGAGCGAGCGTCATGGCGGGCATCGTAGCAAAGCTTTCTCTCGCATTGCTACAGCGCGAGTCACCGGGCAAAAGCCAGCAATTAGCCGGCCTTGAGAAAGGGCTCCCACTCGGAAAACGGCCGATAACACGACAGCCTGATCTGCGTGGCAGGCGACCAGCGCGGTGCAGCGGGCGCGCGTGAAAGCAGCATGCCGGCCTCCGCGGGGGTGCGCCGCCCCTTCTTCAGATTGCACGTGCGGCACGAGATCACGAGGTTCTCCCACGAGTCCTGACCGCCGCGTGAACGTGGCACGACGTGATCGATGTTCAGGTCGCGCTGCTGCGGTCGCCTGCCGCAGTACTGACATTGAAAGCCGTCGCGCAGCATCAGATTGCGCCGTGACAGCCGCACGATGAAGCGCGGCGAGCGATCGTAGCGCAGCAGGTGGAGGACCCGTGGCACCCTTACAGCCCTACCGACCAGGGGCAGCGGATCGTCGTGGTGGCGCAGCGGCATCTGCATCCAACCATCGAAATCGTGAGTCTCTCCCTGATCATCGACGGCGTGAGCTGCCCCGCCGTAGAGCAGCACGAAAGCCCGCCGGACCGTGGCCACGCAGACCGGCGCGAAGAACCTGTTGAGCAGCAGGACGGGAATGGTCAGAACGTCCCGCTCGCGACCGTCTCTGACGACCGGACCGGTTAGCTCTTCACTCACGGGCTTGCAGATTAGCACGGCTGTCTTGCCCCGGCCTCTCGACCTCGCTGCCGCGATGGGCTACGGAGCGTCTGCCGGGCGGCTCCAGTCGAGCCATCCGGCCCCGACCCGATGCGTACCCCCCTCAGGTTCTCCCTCCTTCTGCTCGCTTCGACGCTGCTCGGCGCCTGCGGCGCCCACAGCGGCGGTGACGCCGAGTTCCCGCCGGGCGCCAAGCGCTGGTACGAGCGTGGCGTACAGAGTTACCGTGCCGGCGATCTGGACGACGCCGAGGTAGCCGTCGACAACGCCCTGCGCGCCGCCGGCAACCATCAGGACGTCAAGCTGCTCGCGGCCCGCGTCTCGCTGGCGCGACTCGACTACGACCGCACCCAGGAGCTCCTGACCGGCGTGACTGGCAGTGACGCGCGTGGCCTCCGCGGGCGGGCGCTCTGGTACAAGGGCGACGTTCAGGGAGCCGCCGACGAGCTCGAATCGCTGCTGGCCGATCCCGACGTGCGCGACGGCTGGGCCATGGAGATCGTCAAGCTCGCGCGACGCGGTCAGGGTCGTAAGCCATTCGCAATGAGCGGCGGCCTGCTCGCGGTGACCGAGATGGTGCGCGCCGGGACCGCCTCGCTGATCGTTCCGGTCGAGCTCAACGGTGATCCGGCGCTGGCGCTGATCGCCACCGGTACGGCCGAAGCCGTCGTGGATGCGAGCAACGGCTCGGAGCCGGCCTGGGTCTCGCTGCGCTTCGGCGAGCGCGTCGAGGTGCGCGACGTGCCCGCGCTGGCCAAGGATCTTTCGGGAGTGAGCAAGCAGGTCAATGCACCGATCAAGATCCTGCTCGGCGTGAATCTGCTGCGCCACATCCGGCCGACCATCGATTTTGCCGGCAGCCAGTTCGTCGTGCGCTCGTTCGAGCCGCCGCCGCCGCCAATGGCGACGACGCTGAAGCTCGCCTACGTGCGCGGTGGAGGCATGCTGGTCCGCGGTGCGTTCGGAGCCGGGGACAGCGCCGCGCCGGCGTCGCTCCTGGTCGACACTGCGCTACCTTTCCCGATGGCGCTCGACAGCGCCGGCTTCAAGAAGGCGGGCATCGATCCCGGCAAGCTGATGCCGGTGCCGAACGCCCCTGCCCCGATGAAGTCCGGGATCTTGCCGAGCTTGAGGCTCGGAGCCTTCGACGTTCCGCAGGTGCCCGGCTTGCACAGCGACGCCAGCGTCAAGGAGCGTGAAGACGGTCTCGGCATCGAGCTCGACGGCTTGATCGGCTCGGGTCTGCTGGCGACGTTCCGCATGACGCTGGTCGACGGCGGCCGCAGCCTGTGGCTCGAGGATATCCCGGCCGAGGCGCTGGTGCCGCCCAAGGTCCGGCTGGAGGAGCTCGAGCTCAGCGACGTCGATCTGCCGCTCGAGGAAGAGGAAGAAGAGCCCGCGCCGCCCCCGAAGAAGGGCGTGCCGAAGGCTCCGGCAAAGGGGAAGAAGCCGTGAGCGATCCGTCGGCGGGGCTGGCCATCTACGCCGGCAGCTTCGATCCGCCGACGTACGGTCACCTCGATCTGGTGGAGCGCGCCTCCAAGCTCTTTCCCCAGGTGATCGTGGCGTTGGGCGTCAACTCGCAGCGCACCACGCTGTTTTCGAACGAGGAGCGTCTCGAGCTCCTGACCGAGATCTGCCAGCCGTTCTCGAACGTGCGAGTCGAATCGTTCAGCGGGCTCTTGGTGGACTACGGCAAGCGCGTCGGCGCGCGCGTAATCGTGCGTGGCCTGCGCGCCGGAACGGACTTCGAGTACGAGCTCCAGATCGCGCACGCCAATGCCGATCTGCGGCCCGAGCTCGATACCGTTTTTCTGCCGACGCGCACGAACTACGGCTTCATCTCGGCGTCGCTGGTGCGTGAGATCGCCAGCCACGGCGGCGACGTGAGCCGCTACGCGCCGGAAGTCGTGTGCAAGGCCTTGCGCCGTCGCTTCGCCAGAACCTGAGTCCGGGTCAGAGGTTCCAGTCGCAGCCGACGTTGATTCGCGTGATGCCGTCGGTGCCGGGCTCGCCGATCGGACAGACGCCGTCGGTCACCGTGAATTGCTGCATGTACACGCCGTTGGCGTAACAAACGCAGGTGGGAGACCCGGACTGCTCCGAGCAGATCACGCTGAAGGTGCCATTGGCGCAGCTGAAATCCGACGAGCACTCGAAGCCTTGCTGCGGGCTGCCGCTGCTCGAGCCACCCTGGCAATCCTCGGGCGGAGCGTAGCTGGCGAAGTTCGGGACCAGCCCAAAACCGCAGCCGATGTTGACCGCGGCCTCGCTCGGGCAAACGAGCTCCGTTAGATAGAAGGCCCCGGCCTGCGCCTGATCCACGCTACACATGCAGTACCCGCGGTGGTCCTGTGTCTCGACGCAGTGCACGCGGTAGTCGCGTCCGTCGGAGCAGTCGAACCCCTCGGTCGTGCACTCGAACAGGGACACATTGGGATCGGCCCCGTCCGACTGATGGACGTCGCAGACGACGATCGCGGTGCCCTCGGGCGCGACCCCCTCGGGTTGCAAGTCGGCCTCACCACAAGCGAGCTCGGAGTCGACCTCGCAGGTGTTGCCGGTGGCCATCTCCTCGCAGCTCAGGGTCTCGATGCAATCCATCTGATCGAGACCCTCTTGCGCGCAAGCCTCGCCCCGGCCGACGTAGTCGTCGAAATACTCGGCGCAGCCCTGCAGACACTGCGGCATGTCGAGCTGCTCCAGGCAGTAGCAAGTGTCCTGCCCGCAGTTGCAGTCCGTGTTGGTACACGTGACGCGGTACTCGCAGAAGTTCTGGCACCAGGCGTTGCGGTCCTGGGCGATGCGAGTTTCCGCTGAAATCGTCTCGCGATTCTCGGCGACGTCATGTCTCGCCGTGCAGGCGGGAAAGAGCGGCAAAAGGAAGATGAAGAAGATGCGATTCATGCTCACGGAACCACCCCGCTAGTTGCGACCCACCGGTGCTGTTTAGCGTATCTGGTCAATCCGAGCAGCGTGCACCCGGCTTCGCGAAATCAATGCCCCACGGCGATCTTTTCGAGCAAGCGCTGGATGCGGGCGCGGTACAGATCGTCGCCGCCGGCAGCGAGCAGGCGCTCGGCCAGTGCTCGCGCCTCGCCATGCCGTCCGAGACGATGCAACGCCTCGAGCTCCACCAGGTTGCGCTCGGATGCGAGCTGTCCGCGCGGGAAGCGCGTGGCGTGCTCACGAACCAGCGTGAGCGCTTGTGCAGGCTGCCCGTTGAGGGCTCGGCGTGCGCGCTCGAGCAAGAGCGATTCCTCGGCCAGGCCGCCCGGGCGGGCCGGTGCCGTCGTGGCGGCTGGCGCCTGCGGCGCTTCGGGCTCTGGCGCCGACGGGCTGGGCGCGGGAGTGAGCGTCTGCGGCTCCACGGACTCCGGCGTGCCCCTGTTGCGCCGCGCTGGCGGAGCGGTGGCGACCTGGGCGCTCTGCTCGACGCGCTCCTGCTTCTCCACGTATGCCGAGATGCCGAGGCCCGTGCCCGCGGTCACGATGCCCGCTGCGACGCCGATGGCTGCCGCCGACTTGACGCTGAGCCAGGTGACCAGCGAAACCGGTACGGCCAGGCGCGCAACGCGGCTGCCGAGACGCGCGCGCGTCATGCTGTCGAGCTCGAGCGGGCGCTCGGCGCTCTTCAGGAGATCACGCAGCTCGGGCGGCGTCTCGGCGTCGTCCAGCCAGCGAGAGGGATCTGTCATGGCAGGCCTCCGAATCCAGTGGTCCTGCCGGCCCGGGCCAGGGCGGCGAGGACGTCTTTGCGCGCCTTGTGCAGACGCGAGTGCACCGTTCCCACGGGTACGCCGAGGAGCTCGGCGATCTCCGCGCACGGGCGACCCTCGAGCTCGAACAGCACGAAGACTGCGCGGAGCTCCAGGGACAAGCGGTCGAGCGCACGTTGCAAGAGCTCCTGCTTCTGGCGCTCGGCCAGGCGATCCTCCGGGGTCCGCGGATCGACGCGTTCGGGGGCTTCGTAGCCGCGCTCTTCGTAGCGAAAGTGCGCGCGCCTGCGGTGTCGATCGGCGACACGCAGGCAGATGCCGAATAGCCAGGTCGTCAGGCGGCTCGAGCCGTCGAAGGTGTCGAGCTTGCGGTGCACCACCACGAAGACTTCCTGCGCGACATCTTCGAGATCGGGCGGTCTCACGCCCAGGTGCTGCAGCGCGCGCCAGACGAAATCGGCGTGCTGACGGTAGACGTCGCTCGCGTTCAGCGCTTCCGCCGGCGGAGCGGCGGTGCGTTCGGCATCGTTCGTGAGCACCAAGTGCACAGGCAGTGAGTCACTTCGGCCCGTCGGGAGCTTCAGAAAAACGACAGACCGAGCCCGGCGGCTCCCATGCCGGCGACGAGCGACTGCTCCCAGACCGGCTCTGGTTCCCCCGCCACATACAGGCTCGGGCGCACGAGCGGCACCACTCCAGAGGCGCGCAGCGAGACAAAAAAACCTTGAGTTAACGTGACTTGCGCGCGGAAGCCGGCGCTTGCCGCGACGAACCAGACGTCTCCCGCATCCTTTGGATCAGGGTCTTGCACGGAGGTGTGCAGCGCACCGACTACTGGGCCGACCTCCAGTGCCAAGCGCGAGCTTTCCCCCGGAAAGAAGTCGAGCGTCGCGGCCAGGCCAAACGCGGTGGCGCCGACCTCGAACGTGGCGCCGTCCTGGCTGACTTCGCTTGCGGGGAGCGCCAGGGCGCTCAGCGCATAGCCCCAGCGCTCATCCGGTCGGCCCGCGGCGTAAAGGCCGAAGCCCGGCGTGAGCCCGGGAACGAGCCCCGCCGCTGCCAGGCCTTCGAGTGCAACGGATCCGGTTTCGGAACGCTGCTCCTGCGCGCGGGGCGGAGGGGCCGGCACATCGTACTGCGCTGGTGGTGGGGACACGGGCGCGGGAGCTGGCT
>DATLIL010000718.1:0-7380 GCA_035539475.1 Polyangiaceae bacterium | reverse complement strand
CAGCCAGCTCGGGTCGCCCGAGCCAATCACGTAGATGCCCTTGCCGTCGCTGTACCCGCCGTCGACGGTCGGCGTCAGCGGTCCCGGTGCGGGCGTGGACGTGCCGGTGCCGAGCTCGCCCAGAACCCAGGAGCCCTGGCGGCCGTCACGCGCGTAGATATTGCTGTCACCGTCTTCGAAGTCGTCGATCAGCGTGTCGCCGGCGATGTCGTTGAGCGCGATGAACCTGCCCGCGCAGTAAGAGACGGTCGGCGCACCGCCCGCTCCTCCGCCGCCCGTTTCCTCGCCGCCTGCACCGCCGCCGCCAGCCCCGGCACTCTCGCTACCGCCGTTGCCGATGGTCGTGCCGCCGCTGCCTGAGGTCGCGCCGGCGCCGCCTGAGGTCGTGCCGGCGGTGCCAGTCTCCGTTCCGCCGCTGGCGTCGTTGCCGGTATTGCCGTCGCCGCCCGAAGAAGGCGCGTTGCCGGAACCGCCTTTCCCTCCGTTGATCGACGAGGTCCCGCCCGCGGCCACACTGGGCGAGCGCTCGGGGATCTCGATGCAGGCCCCGACCACGCCGCCGGCGAGCACCAACCAGACCCAGGACTTCGACTTTTTGAGCAGGGAAACGCGCGTCGCCATGATCTCAATCAGTGATGAATTCGATGTCGTCGATCGCGAATTCGATGTCAGGGCCCTCGGCGGCGACACTCACGGCGTAGATCTCCTTGGGGTCGAAGGGGACCTGCACGCCCCAGCCTCCGAGCTGGGCCAAGTCACCCCAGTGGACCGTATGGATGACCCAGATCCCGCCGTAATCGATATCCAGGGCTATCTTGTAGAAGTTTCGTTCGGCTTCCGGCGCGGCGCGAACGCCGGCGGTGAAAATGCTGAGGTAGAACGTCCCGTAGCTGTTGTTGGCGGGATCCGTGTTGCCGGCGGCGACCAACCTGACACCCGTGTACGCGCTGGCGTCGTAGCAGCCGTCCACGATCGAAACGAACGGCGCTGCGAGGTCGACGCCCCAGCCCGTGACATTCGAACCGCTGACGAACATCCCCTTGGTTCCGTCGGAGCCACCGTCCACGGGCGTCACGGGCCCTGCCTGGGGTGTCGTCGAACCAGTGCCGTCGGTCGTCAGGAACCAGTTACCCGAGCGACCGTCACGCGGCAGGATGCCGCCATCGCCATCATCGAAGTCGTCAATCAGCGCGTCCGCCGGATTCACACCCAGAGCAACGAGAGTAGTCTTACAGTTGCCTGAGCCGCTCGCGCCGCCATCACCGCCAGCGCCACTCGAACCTGAGCTGCCAGCGTTGCTCGTGCCGGCGCTGCTACCACTGCTTCCACCGCTGCCGCTCGTCCCGCCGTTGGTCGTCCCGGCATTGCTCGTCCCGCCGCTGTTAGCCGTGCCGCCATCGCCATCAGCGCCAGCGCCGTTGTCGGTCCCACCGCTGCTGGTGGCGCCAGCGCCCGTGTTGCCGGAGCCAGCCGTCCCGCCCGCCATGGACGTTCCACCACTGCCCGCCAGGCTCGGGCTGCGCTCGGGGATGTCGACGCAGGCCCAGAACGCGCCACTCGCGAGCGCCAGCCAGCGCCCTGTTCTCGACGCGTTCACCACCTACCTCGCGCCGACAGCCCCAGCGAGCTCTGGGTAAAATCGAACGCTACCGGCGGCGGCGACTCGCGCTCACTACCGCCGACGAGGATCAGCGTGATGCCGGTGGCGAGCGCCGCAGCACCGATGCCAAACCCCACATAAGAGAGCGTGCGGTTGGTCTCAGCGCTGTCGACGGCGTCGCGATAGTCGGTCAGATCCTTGCTGTCGCGGCAGGTATTGCCGTCAGGCAACTCCGTGCAGGCTTCCCCGGCGCGCTCGGCGTCGCTGCGCGCATTCAGGTTGAACACCAGGCCCGCGCCGAGCCCGAGCACACCGACGCCGCCGAGCACGAAGCCGAGCGTCTTCACGCCGCCACCCGAGCTCTGCTCGCCCGGCTCCGGCGCTGGAGCGGGTGTTGTCGCCGCGGCAGCGGGCGCTGCCGGTCCGGTCGGAGCGCCGCCGGCGTCCTCGAGCACGGGTACGATCGCCTTGACCACGGTCTTCGGCGCGTTGGCCACCAGATCCATGCGGATCGGCTTCTTACCCGGCGCGCTCACCTCGATCACGTGCTGTCCCGGATCGACCGGGGAGGGAAAGCCCAGCGCCGCGCTGCTGATCGCTCGCCCGTCGAGCCTCACCTCGAGACCGGGAACGTCGGCTCCAGGAGCGAGCTCGATCTGCAGCCGCGTCAGCTGCGCCTCGAGCTTCTGGAGCTGCTCCGTCGCGTACGTCACGCGAACGTCCTGGCTCTCCCGCTTCGCGGCGGCCAGCGCATCATTGTAGTAGGCCCACGCCGTCGCGTACTTGCCGGCACCGTCGTAGCAGGCGCCCAGGTTGAGCAACGTCCCGGTCGCGGGCTCGAGCTTGTAGCTCTCCTCGAGCTTGGGGCAGGCCTGATCGAACTTGCGTTCGTTCATCAGGCGCTTGCCCTCCTGATAGAGCGACTCGGCCAGGGCAGTGTGCGACTGAGCGTACGCCGCTCCCGTCGTCGTGACCGCCACTCCCGCGAGCGTGACGTGAAGAAGGATGCAGGGAAAGGAGAAGCGCGTCGCCATCACCACCGTGATTGAACCTACGCGAAACAAATCCGCCGAGCAATCCTCGGCCCCGACGGTCGCCGTGTGCTGCCGGCCGCGCTCGGGCAGCGTGCTAGCATTTCGGCTCTATCTTCATGTTGTCACGGAGCGCGCTACTTCCAGCGCTATTGTCTTTGCTTCCCGCCTGCACGACGCTCGACCCGAGCCACGGGTCGCTCGAGGGCGGCAGCTGTGGCTCGGCCAGCCCGGCCCCGGACATCGGCCCCTGGAGCGCGGACGCGGCGCTGTTCGAGCAGCGCGTGCTGGAGCTCTCCAACGAGGAGCGCGCCCAGGGTGGTTGCTGCGGCGCGCGCTGCTTCGAGCCGTCTGCAGCCCTGACCCTCGACCAGAACCTCCAGGTCTCGGCTCGCCTGCACGCACGCGACATGGCCATTCGCGACTTCTTTTCGCACGAGACGCCCGACGGCGACACGATGGTCGATCGCGTACACGCCGCCGGATTCGCCGGCTGCGCGGCTGGCGAGAACATCGCACAGGGCCAGCAGTCTCCCGAGCAAGTCGTCGAGAGCTGGATGTCGAGCGAGGGGCACTGCGCCAACATTCTCTCGAGCGATTTCACGGCTCTCGGCGTCGGTTACTTCGATCAGGAGAGCCAGCCGCAGCGACACCTCTGGGTGCAAAACTTCGGCGGCTAGGCGCCGCGTGGGTGCGTTCTTTCAGCTGCTGCGTTGCGCCAGATTGAACCACAGCCTGCGGCGAGCGAAGCGCAGGAGCTTGCGCCCGGTGGTGCCCACTGGCCCGCGCGCTATCCAGTGCAACGGCACCTGGCTGCGATCCCACAGCAGCGTCATGCCCTGCCGCAAGCGGCTCTGGACGTCGGCCTGCGGCGCGACGGAGACGGCCACGCGCTCGCGCAAGAGATCGCGCGCGAAGCGCTTGAAGTCCGCCTCGATGTGCCGTTGCCGGCGCAAGACTCGCGACACGAACGCGGCGCGCTCGGCAGCGTCTGCGAAGCAAACCCGGGCGTAACCTTCGACGATCTCGCGTACCCTGGTTACGGGCAGGAGCCTGATACGGCGCGCCTCGGCGTGCAGCACCGAGAAGGGCAGGTCGATCTTGCCCTCGACGTAGTCCGAGTAGAGGAACGTGCGAGCGTTGGGCAACACGACCTTGTACTTTTCGAAGCGCGAGAGCTCGGAGCGTGCGCCCGTCGCGAAGGAACGGTCCCAATCGATGTTCAGCGGGTAGCCCTGCTCCCCGATCAGCGCGTACTGGCTGGTGTTCGTGTCGGAGTTGTCGAGTAGCCACTCCCAGGCATGCTCGAGCAGGACCACGCTGCGCTGCAGCTCGCTCCAGGTCCGTGTGTCGGGTGAAAGCTCACGCTTCGGGTCGAACTCCACGAACGGCTTCAGTAGGCCCTGCACGGGCCCGAGCCCCTCGAGCTCGACGTCCACGACGCGCGCAGGCAGGCAGGGGCGCCGGCCGAGATGACGCAGCTCGTAAGCTGCCTGCTCGGCAGCCATCAGCTCGAGCCGCCCCAGCTTCAGCGCGTAGCGGCGCTGTGCCTGGTCCATCATGCCGTAGAGCGGCTTGGTACCTGCGCGGACCTCCGAAAGGTCGCTGGGGCGCAACAGAGCCGCCTCTACAGTAGCGAAATGGCCAGGATCGAACTCGAGCCGCACCCGTTCGATGGCCTTTTCCAGCTCCGAAACGCCGTGCCCGGGCTGGTATGGGATGCGCATGGCGAGCGATAAGCAAGCGCCGCGCCGCCCGCGATGAAGCGAATCGCCCACATCTCGGACCTACATTTCGGCCGTGCCGATCCGGCGGTCGTTGACGGCCTGGCCGCCGATCTCTCGGAGTTCGCCCCCGACGTGTGCGTAGTCACCGGCGATTTGACACAGCGGGCTCGTCCGGATCAGTTCGAGCGAGCACGGCGCTTCCTGGGCGAGTTGCCGTTTCCCAAGCTGGTCGTCCCCGGTAATCACGACATCGCTCCGCTCTGGCAACCCCTGAGGCGTATCAGCGCGCCGTTCAGGCTCTACAAGCACCACATCGCGGAGCTCCTCGACAGCGTGTTCATCGACGACGAGGTCCTAGTCGTCGGGCTCTGCACGGTGCGCCCGCTGCGCTGGAAGGAAGGCGGCATCTACCGGCGCCAGCTCGCCTGGACCGAGGCGATGGTCCGGGACCATCCGCGGCATTTCCACGTGCTGGCGGCGCATCACCCGCTCGTGCGCGACGAGCTCCACGTGGTGGACGCGCTCGATCGCATGGGCGTCGAGCTCATGCTCACCGGCCACGTGCACCGAAGCTACAGCGCTCCCCTCTCACGGCAGCTCGGGCGTTCGCACTCCGTGCTCGTGGCCGGAGCCTCGACCGCAACCTCGACGCGGCTGCGCGGGCAGCCCAACGGCTACAACCGCATCGCGCTCGACCGCGCCCGCGTCGAGCTCGATCTTCGCGTCTGGGACGGCCAGCGCTTCGTCAGCCAGTCCACGGCGAGCTACCTCCGCAGCAGCGAGGGCTGGCTCACCAGTTGAACGGGCTCAGCTGAACCGAGCACGCCGGCGGCGGCTCCAGAGCAAGCCCAGGGCGCCTGCAAACAGCACCATGCCTGCTGGAACTCCGCTCGCACGTGAAACACGACAGCCACATCCGCCGTCTTCCGCCGAGGTCGCGGTGGGAGTGCCCGGATTGCTCACCGAGCCCGCGGTTGCACCAGCACTCGTTCCTGCGGCGCCGCCGCTGGCCATTCCAGCGATACCGCCAGCACCCGCGGCGCTGCCACCAGTGCCAACGACGGTATCACCGCCCACTCCTGCGGAGCCTCCTGCGCCACCAGTACCGCCCGAGCCACCGACCGGCGGAGCGTCGCAGTTCTCTCCCGTCGCCACCTTCGGGGTGACGCGCTGCACGGAGCCGCCTTGCTCTTCCACGACGTAGAGGGCGTTGTCTGGCCCCACGCGGAAACCGACGACGCCAGCGAAGCGGCCGAACGGCGCCTCCGAGTTGGCGACGACGCCGTCACGCCCGGCGTTGACGTCCAGCGTGAAGGCGTTGGGGTTCTCGTTCGGATTCGGACCGTGGTCGCCGAAGAGGTAACGCGACTTCCACGCCTCGGGGAAGCCGCAGATGTCGAGGATGAGCCCGCCGATCACGGCATTTCGGCCGTTCATGTGGCTGAACTCGTGAACCGGCAGCGTGCAGGCGGTGGCCGGCGTCACACCCATGCAGGCGTTCTCCGGCTTGAAGCTCTGGTCGTACTCCACGCTGCCCTCGAAGAAGGGCCAGCCGAAATGCGTGCCGCCGTCGCCGACCGAGATCTCGTCGACCGCCATCTCACCGACATCACCGATCCAGAGCTTCTTCGTCGTGGGATCGACCCAGAAGCGGAACGGGTTACGCAGGCCCCAGGCGAACACGCGCGTATCGGGCGCCACGAGCTCGAGCGGCTGGTCCCAGTTGCTGCAGCCGGTCACCGTGGCGTCGTCCGCGAGCGGGTTGTCGGCCGGCGCCATGCCGTCGGCCAGATTGACGCGCAGGATCTTGCCGCTGGCCTTGTTGAGACAGGTACCGAACTTGTTGTTCGGCGGCGTGGCGTTGTTACCCGTGTCGCCGAGCGAGATGTAGAGGTAGTTCTCGTCGACGATCAGCCCGCCACCGTTGTGGTTGTTCGTACCGATCAGGCCGTCCTCGACGATGACCATCGGACTCTCGAGCGCATTGGCGTCGCTGAGGACGTAGCGCACGATCTTGTGCTTGTTCTGCAGGTCCGGGTCCATCGAGACGAAGAAGTAGAGGTAGTGGTTCGTCGCGAAGTTCGGATCCGCCACGACTCCCATCACGCCCTGCTCACCGAACACGTCGCCGTCGGTGTTGACGTCGATGTGCTCGTCGGCCTGACCTCCACCTGGGATGCCGATCGCGATGTCGCCCAGCCGCTGGCTGATCACGAGCCGACCGTCGGGCAAGACGGCGACGTCAGTGGGCTGCGACAGACCATCGATGATCGTCATCACGTCGAAGTCGGTGGCGGCCGCACCTTCCAGGGTCGCCGCTCGGGCGGGGACGGCGGCCAGCGTGGCGGCGGCGACGAAGCAAGCGACGGGCGAGACGAGACGGAGAAATTTGGCTCTCATGGCGGGACCTGCAGAAGCCTTTGGTGCCCAGGCCGCCCTCTCTCCGTGCGTCGGCGCGCAGTATTTTCGTCAGTCCGTGCGCCAGCGCTTTGCTGACACTGCAACTCTCCGCCCAGCGAGGTCGCCGCGCCGGGGGCTAAGCCGTTTCGGCGGGGGCCTGACAGGGCTCGCCGAGAAAGTCGCGCTCCACGGCGGCGTAGTCGACGCTGACGTCGAGCCGGGCGAGCACGCTGTAGAACCCGAACTGCAGCCTGTTCATGAAGACCAGGTTGGGCGGCGGTGCCACGAAGCTCTTGTCCTTGGCGTAGACTTCCTTCTTCATCTCCTTGGCCGCCGTGAACAAGCCCGAGACGTAGTCGCGGGTGATGTGGAACGGCGAGGAGAAGAGCGGCTCGAAGCAGCGAACCGTGTAGCCGAGCGCCTCTCGCTCGAAGCTGCCGCCCTGGAGCTGCAGCAGGCGCTTCATGCACTCTCTGAAGGTGCGTTCGTCGCGCGCGACGGCGGCGACGTGGGCGCGGCGGGCGTTGTCGAGGTCGATCTCGTTGAGCGGCTGCACGCAGCCGAAGTCGAGGAAGGTGACGGCCCCGTCGTCGTGAAAGATGTAGTTGCCGGGATGCGGATC
>DATLIL010000717.1:0-3615 GCA_035539475.1 Polyangiaceae bacterium | reverse complement strand
GTTTTAGGGGGCCGAGGGGGTGCAGGTTCGCGGGACCCTGGGCCGAACGGTCGGCCTTTTGTTGCGGTTTCGTGGGGTTACCTTGACGCCACGGCCTGTTCGGGCGAGCGAAAGCCCGCGTGGCTGCCTGCTACTTCGATGTAGACGGGACGCTCGTCCGGACGAGTCTGGTCGAGCCGACCCTTTATTACCTCACCAACCAAGGGACGCCGGTGCAGAGCGCGCTGCGTCTCAGCCGGGCGCTATTCAAGGCGCCGACCATGGCGTTCGCCGAGATGATGGACCGGCGGATGTTCAACGAGCTCCTCTACTCGAGCTACGCCGGCATGAGCGAGGACCGGCTGGTGGTGCTGGCCGAGGAGATCTGGGAAAAAGTCTTGAAAAAGGCGCTGTTCCCCTCGGCGCGCAGCCTGGTGGAGAAGAGCCTGGCCGCCGGTCACACCGTGGTCCTGGTCTCGGGCGCGCTCGATTGGATCGTGCGGCACTGCGCGGATTTTCTCGGCGCGCAGGAAGTCATCGCCAATCGCCTGGAGATGAAGAACGGCATCGCCACGGGCAAGCTGCTCAAGCCGGTCATCGCCGGTCCCGAAAAAGCCAAGATCGTTCGCGACCATGCGCGCGCTCGCGGCTACGACCTCGATGAATGTTTCGCCTTCAGCGACAGCTATTCGGACGTCCCGATGCTGAGCGTCGTGGGCCACCCCGCTGCCGTGAACCCCGATCGTAGATTGGCGCTCCTGGCCAAGGCCTACAGCTGGCCGAGCTTCGATCTGTCCCACCCCCTGTAAGCCCCATGCATCATCCCTGTCTCGTCACGCTCGAGCGCGACAGCGCTCCGCGCGTTCTGTTTTCCGGCGACCGCCTGGTCGAGGTCGATTTGCCGGCCGGCACCCGCTGCATCTACCCGAAGCCGCCGATCGAGCCGCTGAAGGACGTGGACGCTGCGATCCGCTACGCGGTGAACCATCCGCTCGGCAGCGAGCCGCTCTACGCCAAGCTGCGGCCCGGCATGAAGGTGACGATCGCGATCGACGACATTTCCATGCCCCTGCCGCCGATGAAGCGGCCGGACGTGCGCGAACGCGTGCTGACCGTGGTGCTGGAGATGCTGGCCGACCACGGCGTGGAAGACGTGGAGATGATCATCGCCACGGGCGTGCATCGCAAGATGAAGGCCCACGAGGTCCGCCACATGGTGGGCGACAAGATCTTCGACGCCTACTGGCCGGACCGGCTCTACAACCACGACGCCGAAGACGAGGCGAACATGGTGGCGGTGGGCGAGGCCCATGGCCACGTGCTGGAGCTCAACCGCCGCGCCGTGGAGAGCGATCTGCTCATCTACGTGAACCTGAACTTCGTGCCGATGAACGGCAGCTACAAGTCGGTGGCCGTGGGGCTCTGCAACTACCGCAGCCTGCGCGCTCACCATAACCCGCAGACGATCCGCGCCTCGCAGAGCTACATGGATCCGAAGCGCTCGCAGCTGGCGCACGACATCTCCCTGCTGGGCCGCATCGCGCACAAGCACCTGAACGTCTTCAACATCGAGACCGCGGTGAACAACCGCATGTTCGATCGTTCGCTCGAGTTTCTGACCAAGAACGAGGACGAGCTGTCGGGCAAAGAGAAGGCGCTGATGCGCGGCCTGGTGGTGGCCACCAGCAAGCTGCCGCAGGCGGCCCGTCAGGCCATCTTCGACAGGTTTCCCGCGCCCTACGGCGTGATCGCCGTCTACGCGGGCAGCGTCGACGAGGTGCACCCGCGCATCATCGAGAAGAACTTCGAGCAGTACTGCGTGCCGATCGAGGGTCAGGCCGACGTGATGGTGACGGGCATTCCGTTCATCAGCCCCTACAGCGTCCACGCCTTCTTGAACCCGCTGCTGGTGCAGGTGATGGCGCAGGGCTACCTGTTCAACCTGAACGCGGGCATCCCCCTGGTCAAAAAGGGCGGAACGCTGATCATCACGCACCCCTGCTCCGACAAGTTCGATCACGAGCAGCTCGCGCCGTACATCGACTTCGTGCACCGGCTGCTGCCCGAGACGCGCGACGCGGTACAGCTCCGCGACCGTTACGAAGAGAAGATGGCGCGCGATCCGGCGTTCATCCAGATGTACAGGAACGGCCACGCCTACCACCCGTCGCATCCCTTCTTCATGTGGTACTGGGGCGAGAACGGCCGCCAGCACCTGGGGCGCGTGATCGTGGTCGGCGCCGACAACGAGTACATCCCCAAGCTGTTCGGCTGGGAAACGGCCGGTAGCATGGCCGAGGCGCTCTATCGCGCCAAGGGCGGCACCAACGCCGACCTCTCGGTGGCGCTCCTGCGCGTGTCGCCGATCGTCATGGCCGACGTCTCGCTGCCCGGAGGCCACGGTTGATGGCGGACGAGGGGCAGACGAACGGCGAGCAGCGCCCGCTGGATCTCGAGAAGCTCTTCGCCGGCCGCCGCCTCGTGGTCGTCGGCGGCACCGGCTTTCTCGGCAAGGTCTGGTGGTCGTTTCTGCTCTCGCGTTTCCCGAACGTCGGCCACATCTACCTGGTCTGCCGCGAGAAGAAGGGCAAGAGCGCCGAGCAGCGCTTCCGTGACGAAATCCTGCCCACGGCCGTGTTCGATCCGCTGCGGCAGATCCACGGCGACGGCTTCGAGGCCTTCATCCGCGAGAAGGTGACGCCGGTCGCCGGCGACGTGGTGCAGCCGATGTGCGGCCTCGGCGTGGGCCTACGCGACGATCTGCGCCAGCAGGTCGACGCAGTGGTCAACGTGGCCGGCGTGGTCGACTTCGATCCCCCGCTCGACGAGGCGCTCGAGGTCAACGCCTTCGGCATGCAGAACCTGGTGCGACTGGCGCGCGACCTGGGCGATGTGCCGCTGCTGCACACCAGCACCTGTTACGTCGCCGGTGCGCGTACCGGCTTCGTCGAAGAACAGAGCCCCCTCGATTTCCCGTTTCCGCGCGCCAACGAGCTCGAGCGCACGCACTGGGATCCCGATCGCGAGATCGCCGAGTGCCTGGACGTGATCGAGCAGGCCCGCCACCGCGCCAGCGACGCCTTCCGCCAGAGCCGCTTTCACGACGAGGCCAAGAAGGTGCTCGAGTCGCGCGGCGAGCCGGCGCGCGGCCGCGTGCTCGGCGCGCAGGTGCAGAAGATCAAGCGCAAGTTCGTCGAGGCCCAGCTGTCCGAGATGGGCATGGAGCGCGCGCAGTTCTGGGGCTTTCCCAACACGTACACGTACACCAAGGCGATCGGTGAACAGATCGCCGCGCGCTCGGGTTTGCCTTACTGCATCGTGCGGCCGGCCATCGTCGAGAGCACGATGAGCTTTCCGTTCCCTGGCTGGAACGAAGGCATCAACACCAGCGCGCCACTCATTTTCATTTTGCGCCAGGGTGGTCTGCAGATCCCGGGCTCCGACAACTATCTCGACGTCATCCCCTGCGATATGGTCGCGGCCGGCCTGACACTCGCGCTCGGCGAGCTGCTCGATGGCACCGCCAAGCCGGTCTACCAGCTCGGTTCGTCCGACACGAACCCGTGCACGATGCGGCGCTTCTTCGAGCTCACGGGCTTGTACAAGCGCAAGTACTACCAGCGCACGGGCAAGGGT
>DATLIL010000716.1:0-3334 GCA_035539475.1 Polyangiaceae bacterium | reverse complement strand
ATTTCAGCGACGTCTACAATCACTGCATTCGTCAGGTGGCGACCGACGGCAACGTCTACACCGTCGCAGGGCGCTGCGGAGAAAAGGGCTTCGAAGGGGACGGCGCTTCGCCGACGAGCGCGCTGCTCAAGCTGCCCTACGGGATCGAGCTCTCCGGGTCCGCGCTGTACATCGCCGACACGGGCAACAATCGGATCCGCGTCGTGAACCTCGAATGAGGTTTGCCGTCGCCGTAGTAGTAGGAGTACTGGCGGCCTGCTCGGCCTCCGACCCACCCGCGCAGGAGGACTCGCCGCTCTTCCCCGCCGACTACGCTGACTCGTACGTCGAGGTACGCGGCTGCCGCAGGAGCGCCGATCACGAGCTCGAGTTCATTCGCGTGCTCGCCGATCCGGACGCGCTCGGTCCTTACACCGAGCGGACGAGCGCCGTTCCGGATGGCGCCGTGGTGCTGAAGGAGCAGTACGACCCTTCCGACGACACCTGCTCCGGTCCCGTCACGCAATGGACGGTCATGCTCAAGAACCAGAGTGCCTCCGAACGCCTGGGCTGGGACTGGCAGCGCGTCAGCGCCAATCGCGAGGTCGTCGAAGTGAACACGCCGCGCTGCATTGGCTGCCATCAGGGCTGCACGGGTGCGCCTGGCGTCGGCTACGACTACACGTGCACGGAGCCGTGAGCGCTCTAGAGATCTGCCGTGCTGAGCACGATCTCGCGCGAACCGGTGGCCGCGAGCCCCGTCTCGCTTTCCACGACGGCCTCGAGCTGCACCCGTAGTCCGTCCCGCTCCTCGTCTGCCGCGATGCCGCTCGCGTGCACCAGGTAGGGCACCAGATCACAGTTGCCGTCGTCGGTGCAGTAGAGCAGCTGGGGGCGAGCGGGAGCGGGCTCGCTCACCTCCTTGCCGCTCGTCAGATTGCGCATCACGGCCGAGACGTAGGCGCGGTTGTCGCACCCCGTGCAGCGCACGGCGATCAACACGTGAGTACCGCCCTGACCGAAGGTCTGCAGCTTGAGCACGGCACCTTCGTCGAGGGGAGCGAAGCCAAGCCCGTCGTCGCCGCTCGGCACGCCCAAAGTCACCGAGAGCTCGTCAGGTTGGATCTCGTCATCGGGCTCGTCGCTCGTACCCGGATCACTGCATGCGGAAAGACACGCGCAGAGCAGAATCAGGGGTACGTTCAATCGGGCCACTGGCACACCAATACAGCACCTTCCGTGCCTGGCACCAACCTTGCTGGTTCTCGCGCTCGTGACCAAAACCAGCGAAATTTGTGCCGGAGTGTGCCAAAAACCGGGTTTGGCCTGCAAGCCGTGTCGCACCTGGCGAAGTGCCGCCCTCGCTGGCGCACTCTCGCTAACGGCCCTGCTGGCACCGGAGACAGCCCTCGCCTGTGGCGGCTTCTTCTGCTCGTCGACGCAGCCCGTCAACCAGGCCGCCGAGCGCATCGTCTTCGCCCAGAACAGCGACGGCACCGTCACGGCCGTGATCGAGATCATGTACGAGGGGCCGTCCGAGAATTTCTCGTGGCTCCTGCCGATCTCGTCGGTCCCGATGGGAGACGACATCGCAGTGTCGTCGAATGCCGCGTTCCAGCGGCTGCAGGCAGCCACGAATCCGCAGTACCAGCTCACGGTGCGCGTCGAAGGCACCTGCGACGACGGCGGCTCGAACCGCGGCGGTGGGTTAGCAGTTCCGGGAAGCGCGTCGTCCGACAACGACAGCGGCAGTGGTCCTGGCGGCGTTACGGTCGAGGCCAGTGGCGCGGTCGGTGCGTTCGAGTGGACCGCCATCTCCCTCGATCCGGCGCTCGACGATCCGGCGGCGGCAGCGGTCGAGTGGCTCGAGGCCAACGGCTACGACGTCCCCGAAGGCGCGCCGGGCTTGCTTGGACCTTACCTCGATGACGGCATGTACTTGCTCGCGCTTCGCCTGCAGAAGGGGCGCGACACCGGCTCGATTCGCCCGATCGTGCTCACGTACGACGCGGCGCGCCCGATGATCCCGATCAAGCTCACTTCCGTTGCCGCCAACGAGAACATGGGCGTGATGACCTGGATCCTCGGCGACGGCCAGGCGGTGCCGCAGAACTACAACGCGCTCGAGCTCAACGAGGCGCGCATCAACTGGTTCAATCCGTCGGCCAACTACGATCAGGTCGTGATCGCCGCAGCGGACGAAGCCGGTGGCCAGGGCTTCGTCACCGAGTACGCACAGCCGACCAGCGCGCTCGCCCAGCCGGTCTGGTCACAGTTCGACGAGAGCGAATGGGAGACGTTTCGCACGAGCACGTACTCGCCGGAGCAGCTCTACGCCGAGTCCACCTGGCGCTACGCGAGCTTCGACGGCTTCTGGGATGTCGTGCAGGCCAATGGCACGCTGACCGTTCCGCTGGAGCAGGCGCAACAGTGCCCTGATTGCTACCCGGTCACCGGCCTCGACGCGCAAGGCTTTCTGGCGGGGCTCGAAACGGAGGTGATCGAGCCAGTGCGCTTGGTGCAGCGCCTGATCGACGAGCATCCGCAGATCACGCGCATGTACACCACGCTCTCGGCCGACGAGATGACGGTGGACCCGCTCTTCACCTTCAACGACACCCTGGCCAGCGTGAGCAACATCCACCAGGCCGAGCGCGTGATCGAGTGCAGGTCTTCGTACACTCAGGACCAGGCGCCGTGGCGCATCGAGCTACCGAGCGGCGGCGTGATCCGCGGTATCGGGAGCAACGTCGGCACCTGGCCGGCGGTCTTCGATGCGCAGCCGGCCAATCAGCGCGTCATGCGCCAGGGTGAAACGGGAGCCGGGCAAGTGCTGGAGGACAATACGGGGACGATCCAGCAGGCTCTCTCCGACTACAACGAGACCGTCCCCGGTAGCGGTGACGACTCGGACGGCTGCAGTATCAATGGCAAACAGGGCGCACCGCGGCTGGCCTGGCTCGCGGTGGGAGCTCTGTGGTGGCTCGGGCGGCGCAGGCGGCGCCAACAAAGCTAGGGGGCAGTCATGACGAATCGACGGTGGGCGACGTTTTGGGGGATAGCAGCGGCGCTGACCGGCAGCGCCGTCACGCCGGCGGCAAGCGCGTGCGGCGGCTTCTTTTGCTCGCAGACGCAGACGGTCAACCAGGCCGCCGAGCGCATCGTGTTCGCGCACAACGGTGACGGCACCGTCACGGCCGTGATCGAGATCATGTATCAAGGGCCGTCGGAGAGCTTCTCCTGGCTCTTGCCGATCTCGTCGGTGCCGGAGAGCGGCGAGATCGCCGTTGCGTCCAAGATCTCGTTCGACCGCCTGCAGGCGGCGACCAACCCGCAGTACTTCCTCAACACCCGT
>DATLIL010000715.1:0-20049 GCA_035539475.1 Polyangiaceae bacterium | reverse complement strand
CCTCGACGCCCGCATCGATCACGCCTTCGAGCTCGCCCCGGACCACGAGCAGCGGCGACGGGTCGAACACGACCTCACCGTTGACCTCGCCGTCGATGAGGGCCTTGTACTTGGTGAAGCCCTGGAGGATCGCGACGCCCTTGGCCTGGAGCGCGACCATCTTGGCGCTGAACGACGCCTGCGCCTGCGCGTCCAGGCTGGCGTTGAACTCGAACGCGAGCTCGAGCTGCGGCGGGGTGCACTCGACGTTGGCGCTGGCCTGGGCCTTCGCCTGAGCCTGGCAGTCAGCCGTCGCTTCGCAGTTAGCCGACGCGCTCGGCGGGGTGGCAGTGCCGGTGCAGCCGCCGGAGCACTCACCCGAGCACTCACCGGAGCACTGGACGGGCTCGCCTTCGCAGTCAGCCTCTGCCTCGACCTCGCAGCTGCCGGTGCAGGTGCCGCCGCACTCGGCCGCGGCCGAGAGCTCACAGGTGCCCTGGCAGTTGCCTTCGCACTTGCCGGCGCAGTTGCCCTGGCTGTCCTGGGCCGAACACTCGCCGTCGCAGGTGCCCTTGCAGGTGCCTTCGCAAGCCGCGGCGGCTTCGAGGGTACACGAGCCTTCGCACTTGCCGCTGCAGGTGCCGCCGGCCTTGAAGTCGCACTTGAAGCCGCCGGTGCACTCAGCTGAGCAAGAGCCTTCGCACTTGCCTTCGCACTGCACGGAGACGTTGCCCGGGTCGACCTCGACCTCGCACTCGGCCTTCGCCTCGCACGAAGCCTGAGCTTCGACGCCGACGCTGATGTTCGCCTCGCACTTGGGGCCGGCATAGACGACCTTGATGCCGCCCGAAGCGTTGGCAGTGACGTCGGCTTCGATCGCGGCGACCAGGGCGTCGACCTTCGCGTCGATGGCGGCGTCGGCCGCGACGTCGACCTCGAATACGGCGATGAGCTCGTCGATGTTGGCGCCGAAGTCGGCGTTGATGGAGACGGACGCCTTGTTCAGGTCGGCCACGGCGGCAAAGAAGCCGTCGAGCTTGGCATTGCCCGAGATGCCGACGTCACCCTGGACGACGAGGCCGCAGGGGCCACAGATCTCGGAGGGATCCCCGATGGGACTCTCGCCGGGGACGCCGTTCTCGCCGCAGCCTGCGACCAGGGCGGCGCCCATGATGGAGGGAAGCAGCAGTGATGCCAGCCCGATGGTTGCTTTTCTCATGTCTAAGCGCTCCTTGTCTTTCTTCAGCTCTATGAAGGAAACCCGACGATCCCCAATCCCAATATTCGAGGGACGACCAGCGTTAGACGGGCGAGCCCAGAAGGACATGCACCACAAACGCTCTGACTTTAGGTCTCGCGAGATCAGCCTCCGCTCTATTACGAACGTGAACGGCGTTTTTACTAGGAAAGGCCCGCCCTGTCAGCAAATGCGAGCCTGACGTAGAGTCGCGGAACGGCCGTTCGGTTTGTCATGTTTCGGTTCCGGACTCGGCAACTGAGACGAACCTCGATCAGTCGAGGCTCAGAGATCGTTCATCAATTGGAATGCGCGCTCGGGCGACAGCATCTTGTCACCCACAATGTAGTACGGCGTCCCCATGATTCGCTTCTTGCGAGCGAAGCGGCTGGCTTCTTCGGCCTTCGTATAGATGTCGGGACGCTCGATGCACGCGCGCAAGCGTTGCTCGTCGATACCAATGCCTCTGGCTGCGGCGCCAACGTCGACTTCATGACGGCCCGTGCCGAACTCGAAGAGCCAGCGATCGGCCTGCCAGAACTTGCCCTGCTCGTCCGCGCAATAAGCGATGCGTGACAGCTGGCAGTGAGCCTTGGAGCCCTGAGGACAGATCATGCGCGGGTACTGGCGGCGCACGACGCGGAGCTCGTTCGGATGTTCCGCGAGTATCCGCAGCGTGTGGCTCGAGACCACCTTGCAGTGAGGACAGGAGTAATCAGTAAATTCGTGGACAGTGAGCTTGGGCTCCTTGGCGCCGATCCATGGAAACCCTTCCTCCGTCTTGCCTTGGGTGAAAGGGACGTCACCCTTCCAGCTGAAGGCGCCCCAGTAAGGCTTGAGAAACAGGGCCAGCGCGACCAACGTGCCCACGGCGGGAGCGAAAATCAGGACCAGATCGCCACGATCCACCAGCGGCCTGTCGAGCGAGTGCCGCGAGCGCCAGGCCAGGATCAGCAAGATCACCGAGGCGAGGTGGATGCCCTCGCAGAACAAGCAGACCGCGCCGATCGACGCGAGCTCGATCACGAGCAGGGCCACGGAGGCCAGCGTGGCGAACGCCGCGAGCGGCAGCAGCCAGCGCGAGCGCTGCCAGGCGGCGAGCAGCAGCGCGAGGAAACCAGTGGCGCCCCACAGCGGCACGGGAATGCCGAACAAGACAGACCAGCGCGACAGCGCCACGCTGGTGCAATCGAGCTTCGCGCCGACTGCGCAGAAGCTCGTGGCCGCGGGCGCGGCGTAGGCGCGGTAGTGGATCAGCTCGAGCCCGAGCGACAAGCCGAGCCCGATCAACGCGACGACGAGCGCTGGCCAGAGGCGATTGCGAGCCACGGAAGAAAGCCCGGCTTGCTCCATCTTCGCGCCACGCTCTAGCGCATCAACGGGGCTCCCAGCAACCCGTCTGCGGCGAACCCAGCAGCGGGTTGGGGCTCGAGTTCGCGCCGTAGCACAACCCGGGCGCGCTGGTGTCGGCGCCCACGTAGCAGAGCATCTCGAGCTGACCAGGAGTTTCTGGGCAGCCGCCGCCGGTGCACACGCCGCCCGAAGTGCGCTCGCCCACGCAGCTGCAGCGGGCGTCTTCCGCGAAGTCGATGCAGTAGCGTTCGCCCGTGAAGCTCGAGCCGTAGCAGAAGCCCGTCTCGCGGCAGTCGCGGTCGCGTACGCAGGGCTCGCAGGGCGCGCCCTCGCCGCGGCAGGAGCCGAAACGGTGCGCGCAGGTGGCGACGCCGCGCTCCTCGTCCCAGACGCCGCAGATGGCCGCGTTGCCCCAGGGGCAAGAGTCGACGGCCTCGTCACACGGCGGCGTGCAGATCTTGGCGCCGCCGATGTCCTTGGCGCAGATCAGGCCGGGCGTCGCGCGGCAGTCGTCGTCCGTCTCGCACTCGGCGCAGAAGGCGCGCTTGACGCATTGATCGCGCACCGGACCGACCAGCGTACAGCGGTAATCCTTGCCGTCGCCGATCTCACTGGACGGCACGCATTCGGGATCGCTCGGATCACCGCTGACGTTACAGGCGTCGTCGCAGGGTGTGACGCTCGAGCTCTCGCAGAAGAAGCCCGTCGGGCACTCGCTGTCTTCCGCGCAGCCTCGGGTGCAGTACGAATCCAGATCGCCGACACCGGCGCCGATGCAGTAGAAGCCGCTGGCCGTGTCGCACTCCACCGTGTCCGGGCAGCTCGTGTAGAACTGCCCCTCTGCTTGCGGTTCGGGCTCGGGCGAGCAAAACGAGCCGCGCTCGAAGCTCCGGCACAGGCCGACGTCGGCGCAGTCGAAGTGCGAGTCGCAGGCGTAGCGGCACAGACTCTCGATGCAGCTGAAGCCGTGCGCGCCATCGCAGTTCGCGTCGCTCTCGCACGCGCTGTAGCGGCCGGATGTTTCTACGGGAGGTGCGTCGTCCGACTTTCCGTCGCAGCCCGCGGGCGCCGCGAGCAGGAGGCCGAGCCAGCCAAGGACGAGAAGGTTGCGGATAAACCCCATCGGCGCTGCTTTTAGCGCAAATCCCGGGACGGTGCTTGACCCTGCCTGCTCGCTCGTTAAGCTTCCTGGCAGCGATGACCAGGGCTCTTGCGACCGGTCTTCTGTTGTCCACCGCCGCTGCTCTCTTGGGCTGTGCGAGCGAGCCGCTGTCCGAGCCCTCTCCGCAGGGCGCGCCCGTCGGCGCCGAGTCGCCCGATCCCGGCGCAGCCGCGACGGACGATTACGTGCTCACGGAATATCCGCCTGGGCCCTACGGCTTCTCGCAGGGTTCCGTGATCGCGAACCTCGAGTTCAAGGGCTGGCACGACCCGGTGGCTGCCGGTTACGACCCCGCCAATTTCGAAACCGTCCGGCTCTCCGATTTCTACGATCCGAGCGGCGAGACGACCAAGCTCATCCTGATCAACGCCTCGGCTGTCTGGTGCTCCGTCTGCCGCGCCGAGTACCAGCACATGCGCAACGAGGGAATCTACGCCACTTACAAGCCGAAGGGCGTTCAGCTGATCGGCGCGCTGTTCGAGGACAACAACGCCGGGCCGGCGACGCCCCAGGATCTCACGGAGTGGGGCTCGTTGCCGGCGTTCTCGGTCGAGTTCCCGATGGTGCTCGATCCTGGCTTCAAGCTCGGCCGTTACTTTACCTCCGACAGTACGCCGCTCAACTTGCTGATCGATGCACGCACCATGACGATCATCGACGCCACGATGGGCTACGATCCGTCGCCGACCAGCACGTACTGGCAGTTCGTCGAAGCGTGGCTCTAGCGTCCGTGACGCGCCGGTCCGTCTTGCTGGGCTGCGTGCTGGCGGCGGCCGCGTGCTCCGCGCCGCAGGAGCGACCGGCGGGTGAAGCCGCGGCACGCCCACCGGACTTCGAGCTTCCCACGCTCGATGGCGACACGGTGCGGCTCAGCGACCATCTGGGCAAGCAGGTCGTGCTCATCGATTTCTGGGCCACCTTCTGCAAGCCCTGCCTGTGGGCGATGCCGGAGCTCGAGAAGCTGCAGCAGAAGTACCGCGCGAGCGGCTTGCTGGTGCTCGGCATCTCGCTCGACGCCGCGGGCCAGCGCGACGAGGTGCGAGCCGAGGTCGCCAGGCTCGGCGTCACGTTCCCGATCTTGCTCGACCAGGAGACGCGTGTGGTCGCGCTGTACAACCCGCGCAGCAGCGCGCCGTACAGCGTGCTGATCGGTCGTGACGGCCGCGTGATTCGCAAGCAAGAGGGCTACAGCAGCGGCGAGATGTCGGCGGTCGAAGCCGACATTCAGGCTGCTCTCGCCCGTTAGAACCTGACGACGGCGTCCAGCCGCACGCCCTCGAAGGGCGGAAAGACGCGACACACGCCGCCCACGCAGCGGAGCGCTCCAGCGCGTTGCCCGGCGAAGAGCGAGAGGCTCGAGGCCGGCGTGGGGCGAAAGCGAACCTCGCCGTTGAAGTAAGTGGCGGGGACCATGCCGCTCGTGTCGTATTCGAAGCCGGCGGCGAAGGTCCAGCGCGGCGCGACGTTCAGGCTCGTGACGTGAGTACCCTCGAACCAGGGTCCATCCGGGCCGCCCACGAGCTGGTAGCGGCGGCGGTGCACGCCCGTGAACTCGAGGCCCAGGGGGCCGCCCAGAGGGTAGACGAGCTCGTAGTGCGTGCTCACCTCGTAGTAGTAGAGGTCGGAGTCGTCGCCGCTCGGTGTGGGGTGCGGCTCTGCGCTGCGATCCAGGCGCCCGCCCAGCGTGAGCCTGCCGTGAGCGCTGCCGTCGGCGGACTCGAGCTCGAAGCCGGCGTCGGCGTCGAGCACGCGGTTCTCGAAGCGGTCTGCGATCACGCAGGCGTCGTTCGGCGCGCTCTCTGCCCAGGTCCGGTAGTGGGCGAAGCTGGCGAGCAGCACGAGCCTGTCGTTCACGTCGGCGTCGGCGCCGAGCCGTGCGCCGCTGGTGCAGGTGTTGAAGTTCTCGAACTCGGTGTCCACGTCGAGCGCTTCGGTCGTGGGCGGCGCGCTGTACGAGAGCAGCGAGAACTCGCGCGCGCGCGCCGTGCTGACGTTGGCGAGCAGCGGGAAGAAGCGGCGGTAGTGTTTGCCTTCCAGCGACAGGTGGAGCGGCCCCTTGGCAAAGGAGGCCGAGGCGTACAGCGCGTGACCGGCGTCGAGCCCTCGCGTCGCGCTGTCGAAGTCGAGCTTTTGCAGCGCGGTCTCGAAATAGAGCGAGAGATCGCGCGTGGCTCGCGGCAGCTCCACGCTCTGACTGGCGCTGACCACCCGCCGCGCGCTGCGCACGACGTCGGCCGAGAGCGCGGTCTGACGCAGCAAGAGCGACGCCTGCGTGGCCAGCACCAGGCCATGCGCTCTGGCCTCGAGCTGCCCCGCGACGACGCGGTCGGGGGCGTAGGTGCAGGTGGCGAAGCGCGAACAATCACCGCCGTCGCTGACGAAATCGGTCTCGATCGCGTGGGGCATGCCGGCCTCGCTCACGCTGACGAGCCCGGGCTCCACGCTGTCGTCCGTGCCGAGGTAGCGCCCGCTGGCCTCGTCGATGCGCAGCGGATTCATGCTGCCGAACAGCCCGGACAGCTTCAGCTTGAGCTCTCCGGCCGTCAGTCGCGCCGTGGCGCGCAGTCCGCGCACGGTGGTGTCGCTGGCGAGCTCGTCCTGCTTGCGCACGCTGAGCACGAAGCCGCGGCCGAACTCGGCGTAGCTGTCGCCGAGCGTGAGCTCGAGGTTCTTGCCGCTGTACGAGACGTAGTACTTCGCCGGGTAGAGCCAGTTGATGTAGCGGTTGCTGAGCTCGGTCCCGGCCTCGAAGACCTTGCTCTGAAAGTAGGCCGGATCGGGCGGGCCACCATTCGCCTGGCGACGTTTGCGTTCGAGCTCGAGCGCGATCTCGGTCGGGTCGGGCGAGGTGTAGAACCAGGCGTTGTCGAGCCGCAGCCCGAGCTGCCAGTTGCCCACGCTGGCCTGCAAGTTGAGCCGGTTGTACCACAGCCCGAAGTGGTCGTTGGCCAGCGTCGGAACTTGATTCAGGCGGAAATCGCGGTTGTCCAGGCCTTGGATCACGCTGGACGAGTCGGTGACGTCGAGCGTGACCGGCTCGCCGGCGAGCTCGCCTGCCTCGAGCGCAGAAGCGTTGCCGGCGAGGGCAAGCCCCAGCGCCAGCACGCTACTCGCGACTAGCGAGCTCGGCTTCGATGTAGGTCCACTGCACCGTGGCCTGGTCGCCGATGAACGTTCGCATGATGCGCATGGTGCGCGCATCGACGACCAGGTTGAGCGGCGCGGTTTCCGCCGACGCATAGGCCCCTAACTGATAGTCCGGGTCGAGCACCATGGGGAAGTTCGGTTCGAAGGTCTCGACCCAGACGTCCAGGTCCTCGCTGTCCGCGGGCTCGCGCTGGGCATCCTGAAACAGGGCGCTGAGCAGGCCGAGACCGCGAGGTCCGAGCTCGGCGTAGTGCTCCGGCAAGGTCTGGTGCTCCACCTGGCAGGCCGAACACCAGATGGCGGCGCTGTTGATCAGCAGCAGCTCGTAGGTCCCGCCGGCGGGATCGTGGAAGTCGGCAAAAGCGAGCTCCTCGAGCGCGTTCCCGCTGCCTGGCTCGGGGGAGCGGTAACCCTGAAAGCAGAAGTTTTGCACCGTATCGCCCGGCTCGGCGCCGTAAGGGCCGCTCGGATAGTCGGCGGCCGCGCAGCCGCTGCTGGTGCCGAGGAGCTCGGGCGGGATCTCGGGCCGGTTGCTGCCGCAGCCGAAGGCGGCCAGCGCCAGCCCGAGGGTGCCCGCGGCTTTGAGCTGGCTCATCACTGCTTGAGCTTCACGGCCACGAGCGAGAGCACCGGTAGCCCGCCGCTGGTGGTGCTGATGACGCTGCCGTCGTCGCTGACGCTCCCCTCGGCGACCTTGGTGAAGCCGCCGGAGGGGGCGTGGCGGGCCAGGACGTCGGTGCCGTGCACGAAGAACTCGACCTCTGCTCCCGACTCGAGCTCCGCGCCGTTCGGTACGGTCAGCGCCGCAGGCGGGCAGAACTCCGTTTCGATCGGGCTGAGGGCGTAGAAGAAGTCGAAATCGAGCCCGGAGGCGAAGCCGGTCGGCGTGAGCTCGGGGGCGAGCTCCGCGGCGCGAAACGCCTGTTCGTCATCCGTACGGTAGGTGAGGCGATCGAAGCTGACGCTGGCGTCGGCCGGCACCGTCAGCTCGATGCCTCCAGAGGCAACGGTCCCTCCCGCGGCGATGGGGGAGCCCTCGGCCGGGAGCACCACGACGTCGAGCTGACCGAGCTCGATTTGCTGAAACGGAGCCTCCAGCAGCAGGGCGATCTTGGGGAAGTGTCGAGCGACGGCGCCAACGTCCAGGCCCAGGCCGCCGTACTTGAAAGCGGGCAGCATCATCGGGTTGGTGCCGGCGACGGTGGCGTAACCGCTGGCGTCGATGTCGCCATTGAGGCAGCTATCGAGGCCGCACAGCTGGGTCAGGATGTCCGTTACCGGGTTGCCCTCGAGGTCGAGCAGCGTTGCGTCTACCGCTCCCACGTCGAGCTGCTCGGCTGTCGTGGGATAGCCGGGCGTCTCGCATTCGGGCGCGGCGGTCCCGCCGCCATTGCCGCCGCCGCTTCCACCAGAGCCGCCGTCGCCCGCGGGCTCGTCGAGCGTACCGCTGCTGCAGGCCAGAGCCAGGCAGGCGAGAATCCACGGCCGCCGCTGCATGGCGGGAAATCTGCCATGCCTGCGCAGCGGTGCAAACCCGCTTAGAAGAAGACGCCCAGGTAGAGGCGTACCGTCTGGGCGACGTTGGTGTCGGCGGCGCCGTTGTGCAGCTGGCGGTTGATGTTGGCGGCCTCGTTGCTGGGGTAGCCGAGGCCCGCCATCGGGAAGAGCACGCCGTACTCGAGCTTGGAGAAGAAGCCGCCCATCTCGTCCGGCATGTCGTTGAGCGCGCCGTCCTTGGACTGGAAGTAGAGCCTGGCGTTGAGCTCGATGCCGAGGTCGTTGGCGTGGCCCGGCGCCTGGATGAACTCGCTGGCGCGCGACCAGATGACCGACAAGCCACCGCCGATGCGCTGGCCGTTGGGGTCGCGCGAGAAGTCGTAGTCGACGCTGGGCTTGAAGTAGTAGGTGCCCTGCACGCGCGTCAGGATGTTGCGGTACAGGATCAGGTCGACGTTGTAGCTGGGATGAAAGCGGAACGTCGACAGCGTGCGATCGCCGAGCTGGGGCGAGGGGACCAGGCCGTCCTCGTCGGGATCGCCCGAGGCCCAGCCGAAGTTGAAGCCGAGCCTGAGCTTGTCTTCGGCCAGCTTCTGCTCGAGCTCGGTGGCGAGGCCCCACTCCGCGATGTCGTAGCCCTCGTCACCCGTGAGGTTGTCGCTGTCGTCCGCGCTCAGGTTCTCGATCGAGCCCTGGATGGTGATGGCTTCGGCGGCGAAGCGGAAGCGCTTGTACTTGAGCTCGAGCCACAGGTCGGGGATCCAGGCCGTGGCGCCGCGGCGCACGAACGAGAGGTTACCCGGCTGACAGCCGAGCGCTGGCCCGCCGCCCACTCCGGTCGAGCTACCGCAGGAGCTGCCGCTGCCGGTTCGATCGTTCGCCAGCAGCTGCGTCCGGTAGATCAGCATGGCGCCGGCGTTGAGCACCAGGTCACCCTTGGTCAGCGCCAGACGCTCGAGCTGTGGGTTCTTCTTGCGAGCGACCGAGAACGTGTACTGGTCGACGTCGTCGAGCTGGGCCAGATCGTAAGGCTGCGGGTTCGGCAGCGACACGCTGTCGCTCGTGACGCCCTCGCTCGGATAGTCCATGGCCGCCGAGAAGTAGAGCTCGAGCGGCTTGATCCCCGACACGATCTGCAAGCGGTCGACCGTCGACTGGTAGTCGTCGTCGTACTCGTCGCCGGAGTTGAGGAAGATGCCGAGACCCCAGTGGTTGGGCATGCGGCCAAAGCGCACCTCGCCGACGGGCGTGGCGAACTCGGCCCAGGCGCGCTTGACCACGATGCTGTCGCGCAGGCCGTTCTGACCGGCGCTCGGCGGATCCTGGGTGTCGTCGAAGAAGCTCAGCGGCGCATAACCGTCGCGCGCGGCGACGCGGTAGCCGCCGCCCTCGTCGGGCTCGTTGCGGTAGCCGTGGGGCGTGGAACCGAAGACCACGTTGTCGAGCAGATCGATCTGCGACATGACGCGGAGGTTGTCGGAGATGTGGAGCTCCGGGTTGAGCCTGAAGCGCAGGTTCGCGCCGGCTTGCGTGCCGTTCTTGCACGGGAACCTGGCATCCGCCGGATCGTCGTTGTCGCCGGCGTCGACCTCCTCGGGCGTGCAGAGCACGGAGCCGATCGCCTGTCGCTGCTGATTGAGAGCGACGTAGCTGTTGTCGGCGGGGCGCGGCCACATCGCCTGGGTCGGCAGATCGACTCGGCCGAGCGAGAAGTGGTGGAAGAGCTCGGCGCGCACGCGGAAGTAGCCGTGCATCTCGAGCACCGGACGAGCGTGTGACCACCAGTCCTCGGCGAAGACGGCGTCGTTGGCGGTCGCAGCACCCGGGCGCTGATCGCCCTGCTTCTTCAACGCCGTCGCGTCCTGAGCAGGCTCAGGGAAGAGCGGGACGGCACTGACACCCGCTGCCGCCGGAGCTGGCGGAGGCAGAGCGGGCGCAGCTGCGGGAGGGGCCGCTTCTTCGGGCTCTTCCGTCTCTTCGTCAGCCGGCGCGGGCGCCGCGGCGGGTTGGCCGGGCTTTGCTTCCGTTGGCTTGGCGGGAGCGGCAGGCGGCTTTGCTTCACCGGGGCCTGGAGCTGCTGGCGGCTTTGCTTCACCCGCCGGTGCGGCCTGCCCGTAAGCGCTGGCGGTCGCGAGTAGCAGGCCGACCACGGTCGAGATTCTCAGAGCAATTTTCATCGGAATGTGGGGCCGGCCAGCGGCAGAGCGACCTTTTGCACGCACGCCCGAACACTGTCAACGCGAGTAAGGCAGTCTTCGCACCGAATTCGCGAAACAGCGGCAATGACCGTCCCTTGGGCCGGCTCAGCTCTTCTGGTAGGCGCCCACCAGATCGCTGCGGAGCGACTCGGCGGCGCCTTCGACCTCGGGCTGCGTGGGATCCACCGCAGGTAGCTCGAGGCCCGAGATCGTGCGCGCCATCTCGGCAAATCGCTGCTGGGCTTGCCAGCCGGGCGCCGACGGCAGCCCCAGAGCGGTCCGAAAGTTCTCGCCGAGCTCCACGGCCGAGGCGTAGCGATGCATCGGATCCTTGGCCAGCGCGTGGGCAAAGAGCAGGTCCAGGACGGGCGGCGCGCTCGGCACGGCGCGGGTGATCGGCAGCGGCGGGTCTTCGAGCTGAGCCGTCCGGATCATCATCTCGTTGCGCTCGGGCTGATCGAATGGGGTCGTCCCCGTCAGCATCTCGTAGAGAACGATGGCTGCCGAATAGAGATCGGAGCGCGCGTCGAGCTTCTTGCCCTGCACGGCCTCGGGCGACATGTACGCGCCGGTGCCGGGGGCGATACCACCAGTGTTTGCCGCTTCTTCTGCAGGAATGCGCGCGATGCCGAAGTCGGTGAGCTTGGCCACGCCGTCCGGGCGTACCAGCACATTGGCGGGCTTGACGTCGCGATGCAGGATCCCGATCGCGTGGACGGCTGCCAGGGCGCCAAGGAGCTGCGCGAAGTAGTGCCAGGCCGTCATGAACGGCACACACGGGGCCGTTGGCGAGCCGCGCCGGCGCGATTGCTCGTAGATGATCTCGGACAGGGCCTTGCCCTCCACGAACTCCATCACGAGCGCGAGCTCGCCTTCGTGGTCCGCCATGGCGAAGAAATGAACGACGTTCGGGTGGGCGAGCCGGCGCAGCGCTTCGGCCTCACGCAAAAACAGCCGCCGCGCACGCTCTCCGCCGCGCAGTAGCGGATGCAGCGTCTTGACCGCCACCGGGTGAGGAGGGGTCCCAGCAAACCGGCTGGCTGGAAGGTATGTCAGCTGGGCCCGATAGACGATGCCCATGCCGCCCTCGCCGATGCGGTCTTCGAGGCGCACGACGCCGAATTCGAGTGGGATCTCGGAGCCCGGTCCGAGGCGTCGCGGCGCGCGGATCACGGGCACGCCACAGTTCGGACAGAAGCGCGCGACTTCTTCCACGATGCTGCGACACCCGGTGCAGACAGCCACGCGCAAACGATACCAAAGCCCTGTCGCCGCCGCCTGCTCGAGCGTGCTCCTCGATCGATTCCAGTGGGACAAAAGGGGACGGAACATCATTAACTGCCGGGGTCGGGGCCGTGCGGACAGCGCGACCGACGGGCGAGCACGCTCAGCCGGCCGACTGCACGGCGTACCTCGAGCCCACCCGCGGTCGGGATTTGCATTGCCAATTTCGAGCGGGGTGTGGAAGGCTCTACCGCTAAAGTTTCTCGGCTTTTCCCCCGAGGAGGAAGCATCTTGCATCCCCATCAGTGCAGCGTGTTCGTTCGGCGTTTGCGGTACTCGTCTGCGGCAGTGCTTGCCGCCTCCTATCTGCTCACGGTGGGGGCGAGCGAGGCCCGCGCGCAGGCGACCGAGGACGAGTTCAGCGTTCAGCGCTTCAATCCCGCCCCCGGCCCGCGCAACTACTTCACCACGCGCGGCGCACGCACCGACGGCGAGATGGCGTGGAGCGCCGGCCTGTTCGTGAACTACGGCTGGGAACCGTTCGTCGTGGTGAGCTGCCAGCAGGCCGACAGCTGCGACGATCCGATGGCCGTCGTGAGCGACCTGCCTGTAGTGGAGAACATCATCACCGGCGACGTGCTCGGCTCGTTCACGCCGGTTCCGCGTGTTCAGATCGGCCTCAAGCTTCCGGTCACCTGGGTCGACGGCCAGGGCATCGATGACGAGGGCACCGCAGCCGAGGGCGGTCTCAGCGCCGTGGGTATGGGTGACGCCGAGCTCGAAGGTAAGTTTCGTATCCACGGTGAGCTCAAGGACCCGTTCGTGGTGGGCGCCGCTGCGTTCGTCACGGCACCGCTCGGGACGGCGACGTCGGAGGGCAACTACATCGGCGATTCGACGCCGACCTTCGGCGCACGCGCCATCATCGACGGCGAGCAGCAAGGCCTCTCGTTCGGCGCGAACCTGACCGGCGTCTGGCGCGGCAGCGGCTCCGTCGGCGGCAGCGAGCTCGGTCCAGAGTTCCGCTACGGCATCGGCGCTGGCTACCGCGCGAGCTCCCTGCTCCGGATCGTGCTCGACGGCTTCGGGGCGACCAACTTCAGCACCGACCCCGGTGAGAACGCGCTCGAGGCCGATCTCGGCGCGCAGATCTCTCCCACCGGAATTCCGCTCACCATCTCGGTCGGCGGTGGCGCCGGCCTGGTGGAGGGCATCGGCGTCCCGAAGATCCGCGCGTTTCTCGGCGTCATGTACTCCGCCGAGGGTGGCGACAAGGACGATGACGGCATTCCGAACGACGCCGATCGCTGCCCGACCGACAAGGAGGACGTGGACACTTACGAGGACAGCGACGGCTGCCCCGACCAGGACAACGACCTCGACATGATCATGGACGCCGGCGACAAGTGTCCGATGAAGGCCGAGGACGCTGACGGCTTCGAGGACACCGACGGCTGCCCCGAGTTCGACAACGACAAGGACGGCATCAACGACGACGCCGATCGCTGCCCCGAGAAGGCAGAGACCAAGAACGGCTTCCAGGACGAGGACGGCTGCCCCGACGCCAAGGACACCGACGGTGACGGCGTGCCGGACGAGACCGACAAGTGCGTGAGCGAGATGGAGGACACCGACGGCTTCCAGGACACCGACGGTTGCCCCGATCCCGACAACGACGCCGACGGCGTGCTCGACGCTGACGACGAGTGCATCGACGAGC
This sequence comes from Polyangiaceae bacterium, assembly GCA_035539475.1. Taxonomy (GTDB): domain Bacteria; phylum Myxococcota_A; class Polyangia; order Polyangiales; family Polyangiaceae; genus PMG-095. Next base: position 6,532 of record DATLIL010000715.1, on the reverse strand, counting down.
CCGAGACCAAGAACGACTTCCAGGACACCGACGGTTGCCCGGACGAGGCGCCGCCGCCGGCAGCTGCCAAGCCCGGAGCGAAGCCCGCCGCTGGAGCGAAGCCCGCCGCCAAGCCCAAGCCCTGAGCCCACGCATGCCTCATTGGTTTCGCGTCGCCTTCTTGGCTGCGCTGTTGCCCGTCGCTGCTTGTAGCGGCGGGCACGGCGGCTCGTCGCCTGCAGCGAGCACACACGAGCTCACGGGAGCGATGGCGCCCGCCTTCGAGCTCGAGCCGGTCGGCGGCGGAGAGCCGGTCGGTCCCGGCAAGTTCCAGGGCAAGGTCGTGGTCGTCGACTTCTGGGCGACCTGGTGCGAGCCCTGCCGCGACTCATTCCCCGCCTACCAGCGCCTGGTCGACAAGTTCGGCGGGCGGGTGGTGGTGCTGGGGGTGAGCGTGGATGAGAACGAGTCGGGCATCCCTGCGTTCAAGGCCGACACCGGGGTGAGCTTCCCACTCGTGTGGGATAGAGAGCAGAGTGTGGCCGGGGCGTACAAGCCGGCGAAAATGCCGACGTCCTACGTGATCGACCAGAAGGGCCTTATACGGCACGTCCACGAGGGTTTTCACCCGGGCGACGATGCCGAAATCGAGCGAATCGTTACAGGCTTGCTCTAGTGAAGGTCTGAACCTTCACGTCTGACATCACCGCACCCCCCGCCTACAGCTTGCGCTGACCTGCCACCGAAATTGGCCGGTCGGCCCCTGGGCTCTTGAAGCCTTCGGCTCGGCGACCTCATTATCAAAAGAGGTCGTCACCCTCGATGCTTCGTCTCTCCCGCCGAGCCGCTCTCCTGTCCTCCTTGATCCTCTTGGGCAACAGCGCGCTGGCCGCTCCCAAGTCGGACGAGATGATCACGAAGCTGCTCCAGGGCAATGACTTCCGCGTGCGCGTGCAGGCCGCGCTGGAGCTCGGCAAGGGCAAGAACGATCCGGACGCGGTCGAAGCGCTGATCAGAGCGCTCGACGACAGCAATGCGTCCGTGCGCGCTGCCGCGGCAGCCGCGCTCAAGAACCTGCGCGCGCGCAACGCCCTCAAGGCGCTACGCGCGCATCAGAACGATCCGTCCGACTCCGTGCGCTCGCAGATCAAGGCGACCATCTCCTCGCTCGAGCAAGCCGACGAGAGCAGCGGCAAGACTCAGGTGCTGGTCAAGCTCGGCACCATGCGCAACTCGACCAGCGTGAAGTCGAACAACATCGAGACTCAGCTCGCCGAAGACTCGCGCAAGAAGCTCGGCCAGCTGCCGGGCATCGAGGTGCTGACCGACGGCGTCGACTCGGCCAAGGAATCGAAGAAGAAGAAGGCGCCCGTCGTGCTGGTCGAGGGCATGGTGCAAAAGCTCAAGGCATCGCGCGAGGGTCAGGACATCGTGTACTCGGCGGCCGTCGAGTACATCATGCACACCATGCCGGATCAGTCGATCGCGGCCAAGGTTTCCGGCAGCGCCAGCGCCAGCCTGACCTCCGAAGAGGCCAAGGATCAGGTCCGCGCCGCCGAGCTCCGCAGGGCCGTGCTCGAGGCCGCGATCGAGAGCGCGCTGCGCCGAGCGCCCAGAGCGCTGCTGGCCGCCGCGAGACTGTGATCCGGGCTCGCGCGCTTGAACATGGGCGGCTGCGCGGCTAGATAGTGCGCCCTTGCTGCCGCGCGTGCTGTTCATTTCCAAGGCCGTCTCGCCGCCGTTCCACGACGGAACCAAGTGTCTGGTGCGTGACGTCGCCAGCCACCTCGAGCGTGTTCGCCCGGTCGTGCTGACGGCCAAGGGCCACGACTCGTCGGCCTTGCCGGACAGCGTGCAGCGCGCGGAGGTTTACTCCAACACCGGCGCTTTCACGCCCAGGCTCAGCGACAACCTGCGTGCGGCGGCCTGGGTGCTGCTGCGCTCGCGTGTCGAGCTGTGGCACTTCGTTTTTGCCCCCAACCCACGCACGAGCCGCGTGGGCCGCCTGCTCAAGCAGGCACGGCGCGCACGTGTGATTCAGACCGTGGCCTCTCCGCCGCGCTCCTTTGCGGGCATCGGGCCCTTGTTGTTCGGCGACGGCATCGTGGTGCAGAGCCGCTGGACCAAGCAGCGTATCGAGAGCGCCTGCCGCGACGAGGGGCGCCCGCCGCCTCGGCTCGAGGTGATTCCACCGCCTGTTCCGCAAATTGCGCCGCGCGATCCCCGAGCGGTCAGCGCCCTGCTGCGCGAGCTCGCGATCGACGCCGAGCGCCCCTTCTTCGTCTATCCCGGCGATCTGGAGACTTCGCGCGGGGCCGAGACCGTGGCCAGCGTCGCCGAAGAGCTCGCCCGCGAGCTACCCGAGGCAACCGTGGTCTTCGCCTGCCGCAACAAGACTGCTCGCTCGCCCGAGGTCGCGGCCGCGCTCGAGCGCCGCCTGGTGGGCAAGCGCGTGCGTTTCGCGAGCGAGCTCAAGGACGTGCTCCTGCTGCTGACGGCGGCCACCGCGGTGCTGTTTCCGGTCGACGACCTGTGCGGCAAGGTCGACCTGCCCATCGTGCTGCTCGAGGCGATGGCGCTCGGTGTCCCCGTGGTGGCTCTCGATCAGGGCCCGCTCGCGGATCTCGACGGCGCCATCAAGCTGCCCTCGCTCGACGTGTCGAGCTGGGTCGCGCAAGCGCTCTCGCTGGCACGGCAGCCCAACCTGAGATCTTCCGCCGCCGCCGCAGGTCGTGCCGCGGTCGAACGCTGCTTTCGCGCCGACCGCGTCGCGCGGAGCTACGAGTCGCTTTACCTGGATTTGCTGCGTCGACCGAATAGTTGACACCGGCGGGTGACGGCTGCCTATTGAAAGGTACGTGCAAGATCTGCCGGAAGCGATCCTTTGGACGGATGGGGCGGCGCGGGGCAACCCGGGGCCGGCGGCGGCCGGTGTCGTGCTCAAGACGCCGGAGGGCGAGGTCTTGCTGACCGAGAACGAGTACCTGGGTGAGACCACCAACAACGTCGCCGAATACCGCGCGCTGCTGCTCGGGCTGACGCTCGCGCTCGAGCGGGGGATCCAGCGCATCGAGGTGCGCGCCGATTCCGAGCTCCTGATCAAGCAGCTGCTCGGCAAGTACCGCGTTCAAAGCCCACACCTGATCGAGCTGCACCGCCAGGCGCGTGAGCTCTTGCAACGCTTTGCTGCCAGCAAGCTCGTGCACGTGCGGCGCGAGTACAACGCCGAAGCGGACTACCAGGCCAACCTCGCCATCAAGCAGAACCTGCGCGCCTCCAGGAGCTGAGCGCCTTTTCCCACTCTTGACAGCGCTCAGCGCGGGCACACGAGACGGGGGTGAGCGAGCCGCTCCTCTATCGCATCCCCAGCTGGCTGATCGCTGTGGGGCTGTTCGCGGGCATGATCCTGATCTGGGAGGTCCTGTTCCGGGTGGGACTCGGCCAGAAACGCGAACAGGCCAACGATCTCGGTCCGATCGACACGGCCGTGGCCGGCCTGCTGGCGCTGATCCTCGCCTTCTCGTTCAGCATGGCCTCCGATCGCTTCGACGCTCGCGAAGAGGTGATCGTGAGCGAGGCCGACGCGATCGGTACCACGTACTTGCGCTGCGACTTCCTCGTTCCGGCGGATCAGGCGGCTTGCCGCGAGCGGCTCGTGCGCTACTCGCAGGCTCGGGTCGAGTTCTTCGAAGCCGGTCACGATCAAGAAAAGATCCTCGACGTGTCGGCACGGAGCGAACGACTTCACGACGAGCTGTGGGAGCTCGTCAGGCGCACGCACGAGGTGCGCGACACGCCGGCGGTGGCCCTCACCGTCGACTCACTCAACGGGCTCATCGATCTGCACACCGATCGCCTGGCCGCGCAGCGGCGCATCGTGCCGCAGGAGGTCACTGCCGTGACGCTCTCGCTCTGCCTGGCCTGGGGCGCCTTCGCTGGCTACCTGTGCGGCCTGGCCGGCAAGCGGCTGCACGTGTCGTGGTTCGGCTTCTCGGCGCTGGTCTCGATCGTGATCTTCTGTTCGATCGACCTGGATCGCCCCGGGCGAGGTTTCATCCGTCCGGTGCGCGGACACGCCGTCATGGTGGAGCTCGCGACCAAGCTGCGCGCTCAGGGAGCTCAGGGCGCGAGGCGCGACAACCAGAGATCCTTGCCGCCGTGAGCGGGCACGGTCGTGCCATCGAGCAACGTGGCTTCGGCGCCGTACTCGCCGGCGGCAATCGCTGAGCCGTCGCACAGCTTCACCAGGCCGACCACCGTTTCGTCCCCGCTGCTTCCCAGCGTGAACTGCCAGGCGGCGCTCAGGCTCGAGTCGAGCTGCACGATGAAGGCGTCGTAGTCGCCGTAGGTGTTGGTCGTCGTTACCAGCTGTGCGGTGCCGCCGAAGTCGATCGAGCGCGAGAAGCGGCCGCCGATGGTGATGCGACCCTGATCGTCGACGATGACGTTCGTGCCCCGCTGGTCGAAGCCGTCGCCGTAGGCGCGGCCCTCGACGTAGTTGCCCTGGCCGTCGAAGCGAGCGACGAAGACGTCGCCCGAGCCGGCGCTGACGAGGGGGGCATCGGGATCGAAAGTAAGTTCGTTGCCGAAGCCGCCAATGGTCACGATGTCGCCGTCGGGGGCCAGAGCGACGTCGGCGATGTACTGATTGCTGGAGGCGGCCCAGCCGCGGGCGTACACGAGAGCGCCATCGCTCGCGTAGCGGGCCAGCAAGACCTCGAGGCTGTTCACGGCGGGAAGCGCGTCGGCGGGGTCGCCGCTCAGCGTGACGTCGCCACCGATGTACCCACCGCCCAGGATCAGGTCGTCGTTGTCGGCCACTGCCAGCCCTTCGGGACGCTGGCAGACGATCTTGTTCACATCCGTGCCGAAGCTCGTGCTCCACAGGTAGTTGCCGTCTGCGTCGAGCTCGGCGAGGTAAGCGTCGCAGTTCTTGGCCTGCAGCGTCTCGGACGTCGTGCCGACTGGTCCCGAGCCGTCGGCGGGATTCGGCAGTGAAAAGTCGAGGTTTCCCTTGAACGTGCCCGTCACGGCGATGCGACCGGCGCTGTCGCAGGCGAGCCCGCCGATCCCCTCCGAGGAGTCGTCGCCGTAGGCGTGCCCCCAGATGACCTCACCATCGGGCGTGTATTTCGCGAGGAACATGTCATCGGTGAGGTTGCAGCCGTTGGGCACGCACCAGGCTTGCCAGCTCGACACAACGTGTGCCCCCGGGTCGTCCTCGTCGAGATCCAGATCGTAGTGAAAGGTGCCGGCCACGACGATGTTGTCGTCGGGGTCGACCGTGACGGCAGCGACGTGCGCCTCGCCCGTGGAGTTCAGCGCCTTGGCCCAGAGCACGTTGCCGTTGGCGTCGAGCTTGGCGAGATAGGCATTCGAGTAATAAAGGTACTGCGGATACTCGATCGGGCTCAGCAGCGGATCGCCGTCGCCGAGGTCGAGGATGTAGCCGAGATCGCCGCCGACGATGACGTTACCCTGGCTGTCGACCGCGAGCGCTTTCGGCGCCGACGTTCCGACGCCTCCGTACGTGTTCAGCCAGTCGATCTCGCCGGGCGCCCCAATGGTCGTGATCGAGCAGGTCGCGCCCTCGCCACCGGCTCCGCCGGAGCTTGTTTCACCAGCAGCGCCGCCGCTCGCTTCGCCCGCCGCGCCGCCGCCGTTGTCGGCGCCGCCTTCACTCGCGTCACCGCCGGCACCTGGGTTGGGCTCGCCGCCGGCGCCTCCGTCGACGCTACCGGGAACGCCGCCAGTCGAGCCGGGTTCTCCGCCCACGCTGCTGCTCTCGCCGCCGTACGCCTGCTCTCCGCCTGCTCCAGAGCTCCTGCCGCCCTTGGACGGCCGCACGTCATCTCCTCCGCGACCTCCGGACGACTTCGCTCCCGTGCCTTCGTCGTTGGCGTCGGAGAACGTGCTCAGCAACGCGAGCTTCGTGCGCCCACAGCCAGCGAGGGACATCACACCGAGCGCCAGGAGCAGCGCCGAGCAAGAAAGACGCGCGGGCATTCTCGTTCAGCGTATCAAGGGCAGCTCAGCACTTGAAGCCGGATCTCACGTGCAGCGAGGCTAAAACAGCGGCGAGCGCACGTCAGGCGCAGGCCTCGCACATCACGACTATCCATGCCCGGGACGGCTCGCGCCGGCGAGCAGCGCGTAGTCCTGCGATAGATAGAACGACACCAGCGCCTTGAGCCGCAGGAAGAGCTCGGGGTGATCGAGCAGAAGGTCGCGACGCGCGGCGCCGAGGCCGGAAGGGCCGCTCGTCTCGAGCAGCTCGCGATGGTCCAGTCGCAGCGCGAAGAGCGCCGACAGCGCGGCCGTGAGCTCTCCGCTCACGAGCAGCCCGGCGCGATCGGCCGTGAGCTGCTGCAGCCGGTGCGCTGCCACGAGCTCTTCGTGACGTCGGCCGATCTCGCTCGCACCCGGCTCGCGCCGCTCGAGCGACTGCTGCAGCTCCGCGAACACACCGAGCGCACGCTGCATGGCGTGCGTCGGGACACGATCGAGCAAACGCGTGGCCCTGGCGCCGAGATCGAGGCTCTTGGCCAGGGGC
>DATLIL010000714.1:0-2899 GCA_035539475.1 Polyangiaceae bacterium | reverse complement strand
GCGGCTCAACGTGCTGGGCGCTCTGCTCTGGTCGGTCTGTGTCGCGGCAGCCGGGTATGCTTTCGGCCGCGGCTTCAGCGCTGTCCTCGCGCGTGCACGCGCCTTCGAGGAGCACGCCGTCGTGGCCATCGCCGCCGGCGGCCTGTTGTGGGTGGGGGTGCGTGCTCTGCTGCGCCGACGCCGCGCGCTGAAAAGCAGCTCGAGCACGCGGTAAAGATCGGAGTTTGACTGCGGTCTAGCCGGTACGCTGGCAAACTAGTTGCACGACCTTCATGCGCCAACCGTCCCAGCTGATTGCGGTTCCTTACTTGATCGTCTCCCTCGTCGCCTGCTCCGGTGGACCGGATCCCGTGGAGCGCCACGAACCCGGCAGCGGGGCGAGCGGCGGCTCATCGAGCGGAGGCAGCGGCATCATCGTGGGCGGAGGTAGCGGCGGAAGCGGCGGCTCCGCCCCTTACGTACTGCCCGACGGCTACACCCCCGCCGACCTCGGCGGCTTCAAGCTCGGCGAGGCGCTCACGACCACGAGCAATCCGACACTGGCCGAGTGTTCGACGGAGATCCTCGGCGTCGTGCGTGACTTCCGCCGTGGCGACGCAGGCTTCGCCGGTACCGGCCATCCCGACTTCCAGACTTACTACGGACCAGCACAGACCACCGGGTTGGTGGAGGCAGCGCTGGTCGCGCAGAAGCCGCAGTACTCGGGCACGGGCGTCAACGCCACGCCCAAGCAGATGACGAGCGAGCCGGACTTCGTCGAGTGGTACACGACCGACGACAGCAAGACGAACAGCCAGGCCTTCGTCGTCTACCTCTCGCTCCAGCCGAACAACGGCGTCCAGACCTTCAAGAGCACGTCCTTCTTCCCGGTCGACGGCGCCGGTTTCGGCGGCGAGCCCGAGGACCTGAACGGCGCACAGGCCTACGTGGTGAACAAAGGTCTGGCGGACGAGACGATCTGCGACGAGCACAACTATCATTTCACGACCGAGGTCCACACCAAGTTCATCTACAAGGGCGGCGAGACCTTCACCTTCGAAGGTGACGACGATCTCTGGGTCTTCGTCGACGGCATGCTCGCGCTCGACCTCGGCGGGCTGCACCCCTCGGTGACCGGCAGCATCGACATGGATAGCCTGGGCCTCACGATCAACCAGGAATATCCGCTGGATCTCTTCCACGCCGAACGCGGCATGTGCGACTCGAACTTCCGCATCGACACCACGCTGCAGTTCTCCGACTGCGGCACGGTCGTGAAGTAGCTCCTCGGCGACGCCGCGCGCTGCTACGCTGGCGGCGGTGACGAAGGATCCCGGGCCGCGCAGGCGGGTGCTCCGAGCGTGGGCGCTGCTCGGGCTCTCGGCGCTCGTCACCGGCCTCTTGCTGGTCCGCGCCGTCCGGACGGCACCCTGTGCCGCAGCCCTCCATGAGCTGCCGGAGCCCGCGGGCTGGCGCGCTTGGCCGGTGCTCGGCGGTCTCGCCGGCTACACGGTGGTGGACCTCGATCCACCGCACCAGTCCGGCTGCACCTCGTGGCGGCCTCAGGGGCTCGGAGACGCGCGCCTCGCTGGACCACACGTCTGCGCGGAGCGCGGGGTGCGACTGCAGAGCTGGTTCGAACGCTGGGACTCGTACCGGAGGGTGCCGGCGGAGCTCGCCGTCCGACGGGACCCCAAGGGGGACTCGTTCGTGGTCGCAGGCCAGATGGATCGGCATGAGTCACAGCCCCACGGGGAGGAGGTCTTCGTTGTCGCCTTTCGTCCTGTCAGCGAAGGGGCGCTGGGCTTTTTGCTGCGCGTTGCCTTGCTGCCGGGCCTGGGATTTCTCGGGCTGGCCGCCAGCGCAAGGCGCCTGCGGAGCCTCCGGCACTGACCCAAGTGTGTACTAAGGGTACACGCTTTGTTTGACAAAGCAGCTCAAACTAAGCCGATTCGTGATACTGATTGATCGTGGACGCGGCCGAATCAGTACACATCTTCCGGTACCTCGATTACCGCGCCTTCCTGCGCGACTTCTACCGGCATGAAAAGGCGAAGAGCCGCACCTTCTCTCACCGAATGTTCTCGCGGCGTGCCGGCCTGCGCTCGTCGAACTACCTGAACCTGGTGATGAAGGGGGAGCGCGATCTGAGCTCCGAGATGGCCACGCGCTTCGCTCGCGGCTGCGCCCTGCGCAAGGTCGAGGCCGACTACTTCTGTGAGCTCGTCGCGTTCGGTCAGGCTCGCACCGCGGACGAACGCAACCGCTGCTACGACCGTCTGGGTAGGTTTCGCGAGTTCCGCGCGGCTCATCAGCTCGACGCCGCCCAGGCCGTGTACCACTCGACCTGGTACATGCCGGCGATCCGGGAGCTCGTCGCGCGCAGCGACTTTCAGGAAGACCCGAAGTGGATCGCCTCCGTGCTGTTGCCGCAGATCTCACCGCAGCAGGCGCGTGAGGCGCTGACGACGCTGTGCGAGCTCAAGCTCCTGCTGCGCGACGCCGGGGGTCGCCTGCGCCAGGCCGAGGAGCTCGTGACCACGGGCCGCGGACCGCTCGGCCACCACGTCGTCAACTACCACCGCACGATGATCTCGCAGGCGGTTCATGCGCTGGACCACGTGCCCCGCGAGGAGCGCGACATCTCGAGCCTGACACTGTGCGTGAGCGAGGCCGCGCTGCCGCGGCTCAAGGAGCGGATCCGCGCGTTTCGTCAGGAGCTCTTGCAGCTCGCCGAGCTCGAGGGCGAAGCGGAGCGCGTGATCCAGATCAATTTTCAGCTCTTCCCGCTCTCGGCGGGGAAAGAGAGTGCAGGCAAATGAAGAAATTCTTGGCTTTGGTGACGCTGGGCGTGTGGGCAGGCTGCAACGGGACGGAGACCGACAATCCCGTCGAGAGCGACGGCGGTCCGCTCGTGCAC
>DATLIL010000713.1:0-5769 GCA_035539475.1 Polyangiaceae bacterium | reverse complement strand
CGTCGCGCTGCGCTCGGCAGCCGGCTGCACGCTGACGCGGAAGATGGTCCCGATGTCGAGCACGCGCGCGTCCGGCGTGACGATCGTCAGCGTCCTACTCGGTCGGTGCTCCACGTCGCAGCGCACCGTGCCCCGGTCGAGCCGCATAGCCAGCGAGCCCGCCGCTTGATCGAAATCGAGCACTGACAGCCGGGTCCCTTCGAGCACGTCGATGGCGAGGCCCGGCCCGGTGAGGCGAGCTTCGCTCCCTGCAGGGATTTCGAGCAGGCCGCCAGAGAAAGCCACGGGCCTGCCGCGCACGGTGATGAGCTCGAGGGGGGATCGCGTCGCCTGCTCGCCGCCACGATTTTTCAGCGAAAGGAAGCCGCCCAGGATCAGCAGCGCGAAGGCCGCGGCCATGGCGAGGATCGCGAACCTTCTCGAGCGCGCCGCGGCGGGCTGGCTCGGCGCGAGTGACGTCGCGACCATGTGCGAGACGATCTTTTCGCGATCGACACGCAAGCGGCGCGGCGGATCCGCGTAGGCTTCGTTGAGCGGGGCCAGGAGCTCCCGGACCTGGGGGTCGGTGGTCATCGGCTCTTCCTCCCGTCACGAGCGCTGGACCGCCGCAACAGCTCCTGGTGACCGCGTGAGAGGCGGCGCTGAGCAGCCGCAACGGTCACGCCCATGACCGCTGCGATTTCGTCCACCGGGTGTCCCAGCACGTCATGCATGAGTACTGTCTGCGCTTGATCGGGGTTGATCTGGGCCAGCGTGTCCTGCAGCCACTCGAGCTGCCGCCGCGCCTCGAGTTGCCGCTCCAGGCTGGCGGCTGGCACGTTCTCGACCAGCGTCGGCTTGTTGCGTTCGAAGAAGCGCCGTTCGCGGATCCTCTGGCGCAGGGCGTCGAGCGCCACGTGCGCAGCGATCGAGTTCGCCCAGCTGTTCAGGTTACGGACGTGCGCGCCGCGATCCGTCGACAGTGAGCGCACGATGCGCTCGAACACGCTCTGCAGCAGGTCTTCGTAGTCTGCGGTCGAGTCCCTGAGGATCTTACCGAGCGTGCGAGTCACGGTCGGCAGCAGCATGTCGTAGAGCTGTTCGTGCGCCCAGCGCTCGCCCGCGAGCACACCCGAGAGAATCGAGCGTTGGGCCGGGGGCGCAGCCTCGCTCGGCGGCTCGTAGGCACGCAGGGCGATCGACTCGGACTTGGGCGCGGGCACCATGTCGCAGCTCTCAGGTGTCTCCGCCGAAGCGCGCCCCAGCGGAGAACGCGAATCCAACGGCAGGCACTCGACCGACGCTCTGATCGCCGAGCTCGATGTTGACTGAAGGACGCATGGCAGTCGCTTCCGCGCCTGCAACGATGGCCCAATGATCGGAGAGAGACAACGCCAGGTTCGCGCTCAGCCTTCCGCCGAAGCGTTGCTGCCCCGAGTGATCCTCCTCGCCGGTGTCCTCGTCGCGCGCCGACATGCGCATGTACTCGAACACGACCTCACCGAGGAGCTCTGCCGTGACGAGCGATCGACGCCCGCCGAGACGCGTGCCGACACCAGCGCCGCCCGACCACCAGCTGACGTCGACGTCCTCTGGCCGCTCCGCGTAGCGGAAGGACGCGAGCGCGAGGAAACCACTGGCTGGCTGGAGGTAACCTCGGCCGACGGCGCCGAGGCGCCACGGGCCCGTCTCGAGCCCCGGCCCTGCCAGCACGCCGAGATCGATGTTCCACCCGAGCCCCGGCGTCGTGGGAGGCGGAACGGGTTGGGGAGCGACGTACGGTGCGTGATCCTTCACCGGCGGATCGATGCTGCCGGGCTGACGCGCTGCGACGAAGGCGGCGATGACGGCGCCCGTGGAAGCCCACCGCGTTTCCGCGCTGTCCCACTGCGCAAAGGCGAGCTCGCGGGTTTCGATCAGCGCGCCCCGCTCGCTGCGATCGTGAAATTCGATGCTGACCTTGGAACCTTCGGTGTCGGGCAAGCGGACGAGGGCGAACCAGCTGACCACCGTGGCGGGCTCGAGATCGCCCGTCGCCTTGCAGCGACCCGCGCCTAGCGCTGCCTCGCAGCTCTTGGCCACCGCCTGAACCACGGTGGTGGGCTCAGGCGGGTCAGTGGCGATGACGATACTGAGCATCTAAACCCGTAAATACATCTCAACACGGATTTCAGCTCCCCGTCGTCGATTTTTTGTCTGCTTTGCCGCGGTCGTTCGACTTGATGCCGAGGACAGGGAGCCAGAATGGTTAGTGACAGCTTTCCCCGTCGGTCGCTTGCAGCCCTGTGCATGATCTGCGCAGCGCTGGCAGCCGCCTGTACTGGCGTCATTTCAGGATCCCCGGACGGCACCAAAGGCAGCGGTAGCGGTGATCCCCCTGCTGGCTCCGAAGTGCCGCCACCGGACCCCGTGGTGGAGACGCTGGCGCCTTTTGCTCCAGTCGAGCCTGCGCTGCCGCGCCTGACCCGGGCCCAGTACGAGAACGTGATCCGCGACCTCTTCGGTCCGACCATCACGGTGCCCGATCTCGAGCCCGACCAGCGGCCTTACTCGTTTTCCATCATCGGCGCGTCGACGACCACCGTTTCGGAGTACGGCGCGAGCCTCTACAGCGAGGCGGCGTTCATCATCGCCAAGGCCGTGTTCGCCGACGCCGCACTGCGCCAAACCATCGTCGGCTGTAGCCCGAGCACTCCGCTCGACGACGCCTGTCTGACGCAATTCCTCGAGCAATTCGCGTTGCGTGCGTGGCGCCGTCCGCTCGAGCAGAGCGAGCTCGAGCGCTACAAGGCCCTGGCCGCGGCGGTGGGCCTGGACGATCCCTGGCTGGCGCTCGAGAACGTGACGGCCGCGCTCTTGCAGTCGCCGTACTTTCTTTACCGCGTCGAGCTCGGCGAGCCCGATGCGGAGAAGCCGGGCTGGCGCCGTTACCAGGGCTACGAGATGGCCAGCCGCCTGTCCTTCTTGCTGCGCAACAGTCTGCCTGACGCGGAGCTCCTGGCGGCGGCCGAGCGCGGCGAGCTCGTCGGTCGCGACGGCGTCGTGGCTCAAGCCGGTCGCCTGCTCGACGACGGAGCGAAGACCGAGGCCATGTTGAGCGCTCTCTACGCGGAGTACCTCGATCTGCCGTTGCTCGACGCCGTGGTTTTCCCCGCAGGCATGGATCCGAACGCCACGCTCGCCGCTTCCATGCGCGCCGAGGTGCTCGACATCGTCAATCGCATCGCGCTGCGTGATTCCGCCGATCTGCGCACGCTCTTCACGACGCGCAGCGTGGCGACCAATACGGACCTCGCTGCTCTCTACGGCCTGCCGAGCACCTCGACCACGCTGGTCCCAGCGGAGCTACCCGAGGTCGGGCCTCGCGCCGGCATCTTGACGACGGGCGCCCTGCTCACGCTCAACAATCGGCCCAATCGCACGGCGCCCACGATCCGCGGGCTCTTCATCCGGCAGCGACTGCTTTGCGGCACGGTGCCTCCGCCTCCGCCCAACATTCCGCCGATCGCCGAAGAGGACGGCGCAACGCCGATGACCATCCGCGAAAAGCTCGAGCAGCACCGCAACAACCCGGCCTGTGCCGGCTGCCACAACTCGATGGATCCGATCGGGCTCGGCATGGAGGACTTCGATCAGTACGGTCGCTACCGTACGACCTACGACTCGGGGCAGACCGTCGACTCCAACGGCGACCTGGACGGCGTCATGTTCAGCGGTGCTCGTCAGCTCGGCGAGCTCCTGGCTCAGGATGCACGCACGATGAGTTGCCTGGTGAAGCAGTTCTACCGTTACGGTTCCGCGCGCCTGGAGGGTGACAGCGAAGCAGCGGTGCTCGCGGAGCTCGAGGGAAATTTCGAAGAGAACGGGTACCAGCTACGGCCGCTCCTCTTGGCGCTGGTCGGCAGCGATGGCTTCCGGTTCACGGTGGAGGGCGCGCAATGATTTCACGTCGCAAGATGTTGCGCGGCATGCTGCGGGGGTCGGCGGTTTGCCTCGGTCTACCCATGCTCGAGGCGATGCTCAACGACCACGGGACGGCGCTGGCCGCGGGCACACCGCTGCCGCTGCGCTTCGGCGTCTTTTTCTGGGGCAACGGCTTGCCGTGGACGTATCGGCACCGGGGCGCGGTCGACCCCAACTTCGAGCACACGCTCGATGACACGTTGGTCGACGAGTACACGCCGACGACCGAGGGCAAGGGCTTCGCCGTGACGGAGACGTTGAAGCCGCTCGAGCGGCATCTCTCCCTGCTCAACGTCGTGACGGGCCTCGAGCCGAAGACGACGATCCCGACCGACCCGCCGGGGCTCGAGGACGGCCACATGCGTGGCATCTGCGTGGCGCTGACCGCCGATCAGATCCAGCCCGAGGGCTTCGACCACGATCCGCACATCTTCGCGGTCAGCCGCGCCACGATCGACCAGGTCGTCGCCAAGCACCCCGAGTTCTACGTTGGTGGCGCCACGGCTTACCGCTCGCTCGAGCTCGGCATGAGCAGCGCCGTGCTGCACGATTTCGGGACCTGGAACTCGATCTCACACAACGGTCCGAACTCGATCAACCCGCCGCAGCGCGATCCGTTCAAGCTCTTCGAACAGCTCTTCTCGGTCAAGCCGGACAACGCGGAGGTGGCGCGACGCACCAGCGTGCTCGACGTCGTGGCCGAGGACACGCGCCAGCTCAGCGCCCGTCTGGGTAAGCGCGATCGCATGCGCCTGGACGAGCACCTGACGCACATCAACGAGATCGAGCGACGGCTGAGCGTGACGCGCGCTGCCTGCACCGCACCGCTGGCGCCCACGGGCGTCTTCGACGGCGAGCCGGCGGTGGTGGAAAAGATGGACATCATGTCCGACATCCTCGTCGCGGCCCTGCGCTGCGATCTGACGCGCGTCTTCAGCATCGCGTTCACGACCGGCGCTTCGATTTTGCAGATGAACGGCGCCGGAGAGATCAACGGCGCTGGCGCGCACCAGCTCCACGACGCGGTTCACGCCGGCGAGCGCGACGTGATCACGGCCTTTACCAGGATGAACCTCGGCGCCTACGCCACGCTGCTCGACAAGCTGACGGCCGAAGTAGACGTGAACGGCCAGACGCTGCTCGATAACACCGTCATCCTCGGTACCTCCGAGTACGGCGAAGGTTTCACGCACAGCAACAAGGAGCACCCCTTCATCCTGGCCGGCAAGGCGGGAGGCAAGCTCGACACCGGCTGGCACGTGCGCGAAGAGAACGGCAACATGGCTCGCGTCCACCTCACGGTCCTGCGCGCCCTCGGCCTCTCTGCGACGAGCTATGGCTTCAACGGCGGTGAGAGCTCCGATCCGCTGCCGTTCCTGCTCGCGTAGCTAACGTCCATCCGTGGCTGAAGCCCAATCGGTCGATGGCCTTGTGTCGTCCGAAGAACAGTGTGCTGCCGAACAATCGATCCCGGACGAGCCACATCAAGTCGGCTCCGCTGCGCAGGAACACCGCCGTGGCCATGGACTCCAGCGATGGAACCCGGCGGATGTCCCCGCACCACAGTCCGCCGACGACCATCGCCCAGTAGTGATACGTGTCGCCCAGGGGATCGCCTCCGAGCGAGGTCGAGACTCCCCAGAGTGCGCGTACGACCATCGTTCGCGCGCGACGGCTTTCGTTCAGTCGCGGCCCCTGATCGGCAGCGGGACCGGCGGCTTTCCCGAGGCGAGGGCCGAACGGCTGATCCTCGATACGCTGGCGTCCCTCGATTTCCCCGGGGAGATCCGTGTGGTGCGCTACCGCTGAGGTGGCGTCGGGTTGCGC
>DATLIL010000712.1:0-18559 GCA_035539475.1 Polyangiaceae bacterium | reverse complement strand
CAACAGCATGGTCGGCGCCGACGAGAAGGTGTTCGGCGAGATCCGGCCGATCCTCGAGGCGTTCTGCGAGAACATCTTCTACATGGGCCCGGTCGGCTCCGGCGCGCGGACCAAGCTCATCTACAACCTGCTCACGATGGGACACGCCGCGCTGATCGCGGAGGCCCTGTGTGCCTGTGCGGCGACCGGGGTCAACCTGGCCGGCTTCGCCAAGGTCGTCTCGGGCGGCGGCGCCAACAGCGGCATTTTCCAGCTGCTCGTGCCCAAGATCCTCGAGAGTGGTGACTTCACCGGACTGCAGTTCAGCCTGGCCAACGCCGCCAAGGACCTTCGCTACTACAATCGTATGGTGGCCGACGTTCCGCTCACGGCTCCGATGGGTCCTGCCGTCCTCAACTCGCTCGTCTCGGCCCTCAACGGTGGATACCCGGAGGGCATGGTCGGTCACATGGTCGCGGCTCACTGCAAAGTGAACGGCGTCGAGCTCAAGAAATGACTCTGCGAATCCCCCGCCTTTTCGGGCTCGCGCTGGGCGCATGCCTGGCGCTCGCCTGTAACAAGAAGACCGACGACGCTGCCGCAGGCGCGGCGGCGTCGGGCAAAGCCGACGGCAAGAGCCCGATCCTGATCGGTATCACCGCCGACGCCAGCGGCCAGTACGCCAACAGCGGCGAATCCGACAAGCGCGGCGTGCTGATGGCGATCGAGGAGTTCAACGCCAAGGGCGGTGTCCTCGGGCGGCCGATCAAGTTCGTGCACATGGACACGGAGACCACGCCTGCGACCGGCTCTCGCGTCGCGGAGCGCATGATCAAGCAGGACAAGGTGGCCTTCATCGTCGGCGGCGTGAGCTCCGGCGTGGCCAACGCCATCTCGCAGGTGGCGCAGAAGTACGGCGTCATCTACCTGAACACGAACTCGAGCTCGCCCTCGGAAGCCGGCGAGAACTGCCACCGCGTCAAGTTCGTGTGGGACGGCAACGGCAACAACTTCGCCCAGTCGTCGGTCAAGTCGGCCATCGGTACGTTCGGCAAGAAGTGGCTGCTGATCACCAACGACTACGTCTGGGGCCATGACACCGCCAAGGCGACCAAGAAGCTGGTCGCGGAGAACGGCGGCGAGATCGTGGACGAAATCCTGGTGCCGCAGGGCACGCGCGACTTCAGCGCCATCCTGCTCAAGCTGCAGCAGAAGGCGCCCAACGTCGTGGCCGCGGCCGTGGGCGGCGACGATCTGAAGGCGCTGCGCACCCAGGTCTCGCAGATGAACCTGGGCACCAAATACGCCTGGATCAACAACCAGCAGGATTGGCCGGACGTGTACGGCTTGCCGCGGACCGACCTGTTCGGCGTCTTCGGTACGACCTGGTACCAGGGCCTCGATCTGCCCGGGGTCAAGGAGTTCAACGCCAGGTACCTGAAGGCGAACGCCGACGCGAAGATCAAGACGCCGGGCAACGTCTTCTACAACGGCTACTGGGCGACGCGGGCGCTGCTCGAGGCGATCGAGAAGACCAAGACCACCAACAATCACGCGCTGATCAAGGAGCTCGAGCAGCTCAAGATCCCTGCGGCGGCGCGCATGCAGCAGCACGACGCGTTCATGAATCCGAAGACGCACCAGCTGCAGCAGACGATCTACCTCGCCACCGCCAACCTCGATTCCAAGCAGCCGGACGAGCTGTTCAAGATCCTGAGCAACTCCGACCCGGCTCAGGTGGTCGACGCGGACGCGGAAGGCAAGTGCAAGCTCGAGGCGTTCGACGCAACTCCCGTGTACGAGCCATGACGGCGCGTCTCATGAGTCCCAAGCTACTCATGAGACAGCCGGCTTCGCCGGCTGCGATGCTTCGCATCGCGCGCGTCATTCTCTGTTCCATCGGGGGCGCAGCCCCCGCGCCCAACCAAGTGAATTGGTTGGGGCCCCACCCCCAGGTTTCGGGGTCCCAACCCCGAAACTTGCTAGCTAGCTAATGCTCCCTCATCTCATCAACGGCATCGCGCTGGGTATCCTGTTCGGCCTCCTGGCCCTCGGCTTCATGCTGATCGTGGGCGTGATGGAGGTGATCAACCTGGCGCACGGCTCGCTGTTCGCGCTGGGCGCCTACCTGGCAGTCGAGATCATCAGCCCGGGCTTTCTGGGTGAGGCCGGTGCCTCCTACCTCGAGCTGCCGCTGGCGCTGCGCTACGCGCTGGCCCTGATCCTGGCGCCGATCGTGATCGGTGGACTCGGCATGCTGCTCGAGCGCGCCGTCAGACGTACTTACGGCAAGAAGGCGGAGTACGGCCTCTTGCTCACGTTCGGCGCGGGCCTCGTGCTCGAAGAAGGCATTCGCATCGTCTGGGGCTCCGGTGAAAAGAGCCTGCCGGTGCCCGAGAGCGTGAACGGCGCCTTCATGGTGGGTGAGCTCATCTACTCGAAGTACCGCTTCTTCGCGGCGTTCCTCGGCGTCGTGTTGATGGCGCTGGTCTGGCTCTTTCTCGAGAAGACGCCGTACGGCGCTCGGGTCAAGGCCGGCGCCCACGACAGCGAGATGGTGCTGGCGCTGGGCATCAACATCAGTCGCCTGCGACTGTTCGTGTTCGCGCTCGGCGCAGGGCTGGCGGCGCTGGCCGGCATCATCCTGACGCCGATCTGGGGGCTCCGGCCGCACGTCGGCGTCGACGCGGTCATTCCCTCGTTCTTGATCATCGTGCTCGGCGGTGTCGGCAGCTTCTGGGGCGCCGTGCTGGCCGGGCTGCTCGTGGGCGTCACCGTCGGTATCACCGGCGGGTACGCCGCCGAGTGGTCGGTGATGTCGATGTATCTGCTCCTCATCCTGGTGCTCAGCGTTCGCGCCCGCGGTCTCATGGGCAAGAAGAGCGCGCTCGAGGCCTGAACGATGTCGCTCTACACACCCGTCACCGCTGCCGGCACGCACAAGCAAGCTTGGATCACCAAGCCGATGCTGGTGTTGCTCGCCATGCTCGTGAGCTTTCCCTTCTGGGCCGAGACAGTGGGTCTCTACCCCTACCTCGGCGTCGAGGTGGTGATCTGGATGGTCTACGCCCTCGGCTACAACCTGCTGCTCGGGTACACCGGGTTGCCCGCCTTCGGGCAGGGAGCGTTCTTCGGCATCGGCGCTTACGCCTACGGCCTCTGTTACCTCGGGCTCGCGCAGAATCCGCTGGTCGGGCTGGTCGCTGCCGGTCTCGGTGGTGGTCTCGCCGCGGGGCTGGTCGGCGCGCTCGTCGCTCACCGGCGCGGTATCTACTTCGCGCTGATGACCATCGCCTGCGGTCAGGTGTTCTGGTTCCTGTGCATGAAGTCGCACTCCGTCACCGGCGGCGAGGACGGCTTGCTCAACATCCATCGCCCGAACGTGGGCCTGGGCCCGCTCGAGCTGGGGCTGAAGGACAACGTCGCGCTCTACTACTTCGTCGTGGTGGTGCTGGTGCTGTGCGTCGTCTTCTTGTGGCGCCTGGTGCACTCGCCGTTCGGCCGAGCGCTGCAGGCCATTCGCATGAACGAGGCTCGCGCGCGCTTCGTCGGCTACAACGTGTGGCTGACCAAGTGGGCGGTCATGGTGCTGTCCGGAGTCTTTGCCGGCATCGCCGGCGGCATGCTCGCCATCTCGCAAGAGAGCGCATACCCCGACGTGATGAACGTTCACAGCTCCGGCTTCGTGGTGATGGCGGTGCTGATCGGCGGCGGTACGGTGAGCTTCTGGGGTCCGGTCATCGGTGCCGTCGTGTTCATCGTGGCGCGCGACTTGCTCGGCGCGCTGACCGAGACGTGGCTGCTCTGGTACGGCCTCTTGTTCATGGGCGTCGTGCTCTTCCAGCCGGAAGGCATCGCCGGGGCCTTCCAGCACTACCGCGCCAAGTTTGCGCGCCGGTTGAGCGCTTCGGCGTCACCCGAGCTCGCCCCGGAAGCGGAGAACGGCCATGTTTGAGGCACGCCACCTGAGCAAGCGCTTCGGCGATCGCGTCGTGCTCGAGGACATCTCGCTGCAGTTCGCCGCCGGGCAGCTGTCCGGCATCATGGGCCCGAACGGCGCCGGCAAGTCGACCTGCTTCAACGTGCTGACGGGTCACTTTCCGCCGGACAGAGGTCAGGTGTTGCTCGACGGCGAGGACATCACCGGCCTCTCGCCGCGAAAGATCGCGCAGAAGGGCGTGGCGCGTTCGTTCCAGATCATGAGCCTGTTCGACGAGTTCACGGCGCTCGAGAACGTGCTGTTCGCGCTGCCCGAGGTCCGTCGCGTCGGTTTCAACGTGGTGCGCAACGTCGGTGCCGACCGCCCGACGATCGACCAGGCGCTCGCGGTCCTGGAGCAAGTGGGGCTCGGGACTCAGGCCGACGTGCGCTCGGCGAGCATGTCGTACGGCCAGCGTCGCGCGCTCGAGATCGCAGTGGCGCTGGCAGCCCGCCCGCGCGTCTTGTTCCTGGACGAGCCGACGCAGGGCATGGGCGCCGAGGGCCGCAATCGCCTGCTCGAGCTCGTCGCGAGCCTCAAGGGCAAGTTCACGATCGTGATGATCGAGCACGACATGGACTTCCTGTTCTCCCTTGCCGACAAGGTCTCGGTCATTCACTGGGGTCAGGTCATCGCCGAGGGAACCCCTGATGAACTGCGCGCCGACCCCTGGGTGAGCCGCGCCAAGCTAGGAGCAAAAGCCGATGCTTGAGATAAAGGGTATCGAGACCTTCTATGGCGAAACGCAGGCGCTGTTCGGGCTTTCGCTCGAGGTGCGCCGCGGCGAGGCCGTGGCCCTGCTCGGGCCGAACGGTGCCGGCAAGACCACCGTGCTGCGCTCGATCCTGGGTTTGACGCCAGCTCGTCGCGGCGCCGTCCGCTTTGGCGGCAAGGAGATCACGCGCTCGAGCACCAATCACATCGCCTGCTCCGGCATCGGCTGGGTACCCGACGATCGCCGCATCTTTCCCTCGCTGAAGGTCAGGACCAACCTGATGCTGGGCAAGAAGAAGACGCCGTTTCGCAGCTGGAGCGAGAAGCAAGTCTACGAGCTGTTTCCCGCCCTCGAGTACCTGCTCGATCGTGACAGCGAGAACCTCTCGGGTGGCGAGATGCAGATGGTGGCCATCGGCCGGGCCCTGCTCGGCGGGCCGGGGCTCGTGCTCATGGACGAGCCGTCGCAAGGCCTCGCGCCCAAGCTGGTGCAGGACGTGATGAAGACCATCGCGCGCCTGAAGAACGAGGGTATCGGCGTGCTGGTCGTGGAGCAGAACGTGCAGAGCGTGCTGGCCGTGTGTGATCGTGCCTACGTCGTGCGCCAGGGCCGCATCGTCTACCACGGCGGCGCCAAGGAGCTGCTCGAGGATGCGAGCGCGCGCCAGAGCTTGCTCGGGGAGACGCCGTGACGCCGATCCTCGAAGTCCGCAACCTGAAGAAGGTCTACACGCGCGGCCTGCTGCAGAAGAAGCAGACCTTCAGCCTTTCAGCGAACTTCTCCGTCACCGAGCCCGAGATCGTCGGCGTGATGGGGCCGAACGGCGCAGGCAAGACCACGCTGTTCGAGATGCTGTCCGGCAGCAACGTGCCGAGCAGCGGGCAGATCCTGTGCGGCGGACGCGACATCCAGAGCGTCAAGTACCGCGAGCGCGACCGGATGGCGATCCACTATCACCAGTCCTACCAGGTGCGCAGCGTCAAGCGCACGAAGCCGAACTTCATGCTGCAGCACGCGGAGTCGAGTTATCCGCTGGTGCACGTGTTCGACGAGCCGCAGTTCAGCACTCAAGACGGGTACATCGGCTTCATGTTGAGCTTCTTCAAGAAGCTCCGTGAAAACGGCCGTGTCGTGCTGCTGTGTGTTCACCCGAACGAGCCGTTTCACGTCGACATCATGCGTGACAATTGCAAGCGCTTCTTGTTCGTGTCCGGCGGACAAGTCGCGGAGCTGCCGAGCTACGGCAAGCTCCTCGAACATCCGGGCGTGCGCGATTACCTGGGCGCACTAGCTGATTATTGAGGATCGAATGATTAGGTCAGAAAGTTCCGAACGCCGTGTGGCCCTGGTGACCGGAGCCGGAGGCGCTCTCGGCGCCGCCATCGCGCGCGCGCTCATCAAAGAAGGTCACCGCGTCGTCATCACCGACGCGGACAAGCCGGCGCTCGACACGATCGCCCGTGAGCTCGGCGAGGCGGCCTTTCCCATCGCCTTCGATCTGAGCGACCCGGCCGCGATCAAGTCCGCCTGCGACACGGTGCGCGAGCGCGTCGGCAACGTGGACATCCTGGTCAACAACGCCGGGTTGCTCTCGAACAACAAGCTGGCGGAGACCGAGCCCAAGGAGTGGCGACACATCCTGGCGGTGAACCTCGACGGCCCCTTCCTCTTGACGCGCGAGTTCGCTCCCAGCATGCGCGAGAAACGCTGGGGCCGCATCGTCAACATCTGCTCGGTGGCGATGAAGACCGGCGGGCTCACGGCCGGCACCGCCTACACGTCGTCCAAGGGCGCGCTGGCCGCCTTCACCTTCTCGCTGGCGCGCGAGTTCGCGCCCCACGGCGTCACCGCCAACGGCATCTCTCCCGCCTACGTCAGAAGCAAGATGATCGACGTTCAGCTGACGGAGGAGCAGCGGCAGAAGACACTGCGTGGCATCCCCGTGGGTCGCTTCTGCGAGCCGGACGAGGTCGCCCACGCCGTGCTCTTCTTGTGCTCGCCGCTGTCCGGCTTCATCACTGGAGAGATCCTCGACATCAACGGCGGCCTGCACCTGGATTGAGGTCATGACGAGCTCCAGCACTTCCCAGAACTCCGACCGCCCGCTCGCGGGCAAGGTCGTGTACCTCGCGGGCGGCACCGGCGGCCTCGGTCAGTCCATCGCCTGGGGTCTGGCCCGGAGCGGCGCACAGCTCGTGATAGGCGGCGGCGAGCCGAACAAGGTGCCGGCTCTGACCGAGCAGCTACGCGCCGCCGGCCACGACGTGCGCGGAGTGGTCTTCGACGCGCGTTCGGTGGCGGAGATCAAGAGCTCGGTCGACGCGGTCTGCGACTACTTCGGGCGCTGCGACATCTTCGTCAATTGCGTCGGCATGCATCGCGAGAGCCTCATGCTCGAGATGCCCGAGGAGATGTTCGACCAGGTGCTCGACGTCAACCTCAAGTCGGCCATGTTCCTGGCGCAGGCGGTGGCCAGGCGTCAGGTCGCTGCCGGCAAGGGCGGCAAACACGTGCACCTCCTGTCGGTGCGCTCGCAGCTCGCCCTGCGCGGCAAGGGCTACTCCGCCTACACCGCGAGCAAGGGCGGACTGCTCATGCTCGTCAAGCAGCACGCCGTCGAGCTCGCGCCGCACGGAATCAACGTGAACGGCGTGGCCCCCACCTTCGTCAACACCGAGATGGCGGAGCACGTGCTCAAGGATCCCGAGTCCAAGAACAAGCTGGTCGAGCGAATCCCGCTCGGTCGCATCGCAGAACCCGCGGACGTGGTCGGCCCGGTGCTCTTCTTCTGCAGCGCCGCGGCGGACTTCGTCACGGGACAGATCCTCTACGTCGACGGCGGTCTGACCGCCTGTCAGTGACGTTTTGCGTGAGAGAGTCATGGTCAAGAAACTCAAGAATTTCATCGACGGCAAGCTGACGGACAGCAACACCCAGCGCTGGGGCAGCGTCTACGATCCCGCGCTCGGCGCGGAGACCAGCCAGGTGCCGATGTCGACGACGGCCGACGTGCAGAGCGCCGTCGCGGCCGCGCAGAAGGCCTTCCCCGCCTGGGCGGCCACGCCGCCCGTGCGCCGCGCGCGCGTGATGTTCCGGTTCAAGGCGCTGATCGACGAGCACATGGACGAGCTCGCCCGCATGCTCACCTCGGAGCACGGCAAGGTGCTCGACGACGCGCGCGGCTCGGTCACGCGAGGCATGGAGGTGGTGGAGTTCGCCGCGGGCGTGCCCCAGCTCTTGAAGGGCGAATACACCGAGGGCGTGGCTCGCGGCGTGGACAGCTGGTCCTTCCGCCAGCCGCTCGGCGTCTGCGCCGGCATCGGTCCGTTCAACTTTCCGGCGATGATCCCGCTGTGGATGGCGCCGATGGCGATCGCTTGCGGCAACACCTTCGTGATGAAGCCCTCCGAGCGCGTGCCGTCCACGGCCATGCGGCTGGCCGAGCTCTGGCACGAGGCGGGGCTGCCGGCAGGCGTTTTCAACGTGGTCAACGGCGACAAGGAGGTGGTCGACGCCTTCATCGAGCACCCCGGCGTCGCCGCCGTCAGCCTGGTCGGCTCGACGCCCGTCGCCGAGAACGTCTACCAGCGGGCGTCCCGCGCTGGTAAGCGGGTGCAGTGCCTCGGCGGCGCCAAGAACCACATGGTCGTGATGCCCGACGCGGACCTCGGTCACACCGTGGACGCGCTGATCGGCGCTGCCTACGGCTCGGCCGGCGAGCGCTGCATGGCGATCTCGGTGGCGGTAGCGGTCGGCGCCGAGACGGCCGACCGTCTGATCGCCGCGCTGATCCCCAAGGTCAAGGCGCTGAAGATCGGCCCTGGCATCGAGCCGGGCATGGACATGGGGCCGCTCGTGACCAAGGCTCACCTCGAGAAGGTGACGGGCTACGTCGATCTCGGCGTGAAAGAGGGCGCCAAGCTGCTCGTCGACGGCCGCGGACTGAAGGTGCCCGGACACGAGAGCGGCTTCTTCATGGGCGGCTGCCTGTTCGACGACGTGAAGCCCGAGATGAAGATCTACCAAGAAGAGATCTTCGGCCCCGTGCTCGCCGTCGTGCGCGTTCCGGATCTGAATGCTGCGATCGAGCTCGTCAACGGACACCGCTTCGGCAACGGCGGCGCGATCTTCACCTCCAGTGGCGACGCGGCCGACGAGTTCTGCAAGCGCATCCAGATCGGCATGGTCGGCGTGAACGTACCGATCCCGGTGCCGATGGCTTTCCACAGCTTCGGTGGCTGGAAGGCGTCGCTGTTCGGCGACCACTTCATGCACGGCCCCGAAGGCGTCCGCTTCTTCACCCGGCTCAAGACCGTCACCTCGCGCTGGCCCCGTGGTGCTAGCACCGGAGCCAGCTTCATCATGCCCACGGTAAAATGAGGAAGAGCACCGCCCCCGCCAATCCCGAGAGCTTCGACGCTCTCGAGAGCGCGATCATCGAGCGTTTTCCCAGCCTGAGCAAGCGACTGCAGCAGATCGCGAGCCACGCTCTGGACAACCCCAGCGAGCTTGCGCTGGAGACGATCGCCACGGTCTCGCAGCGGGCCGGCGTGCAGCCATCGAGCCTGATCCGTTTCGCCAAGGAGTTCGGTTACACCGGCTACAGCGACATGCAGCGCGTCTTCCGGCTGCGCCTGACGGACGCGATGCCGGACTACACCGAGCGGCTGCGTTCACTGCGTGACGGCGACGGCCGGCAGGAAGGGAACGACGCCGCCGAGTTGCTCGACGAGTTCATCGAGGCCGACATCGCCGGGCTGCGCCGCATGCAGCAGCAGAAGCGCATGGGCCAGCTCCTCGATCAGGCCGTCAAGATCCTCAACACCTCCGAGACGGTCTACCTGGTTGCGCACCGGCGTTCGTTTCCGGTCAGCTGCTATCTGGCCTACGCCATGAGCCAGATGGGCGTGCGCAACGTGCTCGTCGACGGCGTCGGCGGCATGTTCTTCCAGCAGGTGAGCCACGCCGGCGCGGGTGACTCGATCATCGCGATCAGCTCCAAGGCTTACTCACCCGACGTGGCCCAGGCCGTGCGCGAGGGCCGGCAGCGCGGGGTCAAGGTCATCGCCCTGACCGACAGCCCGCTCAGCCCGCTCGCCGAGCACGCCGACGTCAGCCTCGAAGTGCAGCAAGCCGCGGTCGGCATGTTCCGCTCTCAAGCCGTCAACATGACCCTCGCCGTCACGTTGATCGTCGGCCTGGGCCGCGCCGTCGAGGCCAAGCGCGGCAACGGTAACCGCCGCAGCGCCAGGCCGTCGAACGACGAAAAGCCCGAACGCAAGCGCTGACCTGTTCTTGTTATTGCGGAACACGCTGCCCACGACACCGCCTGCCGCGCTCTCGGGCCGGGGGAATGGCCGCAAAGGCGCAAAGGCGCAAAGGCGAGACAGCGACATCTCCCGCTCCACGGTTTTTTTTCCTGCCGGCCCCTGCGCGTGGGCGCCGGCCTTCCTGCGCGGGCTTTGATGTCGTTCCGCTCGTGAGATGAAACCGCGAGGATGGTGCCGGGCGACCAGGATTTCTTCTGACTGGTTGGGTGGCCGTCGCTGATCGCGAGGCCTGCGTCAGCAGGCCGAGCTGGATCCACCCACGGGTCTTGGAACAAGCAGATCACGATCTGCGAACGAGAACCCGAGCCAAGACAAACTGACCGAACAGGCGCGGCTGGCCACCAGAGCACCCGGAAGGCCAGACGCTGTGCGGAGGCACTCCGCTAAACAAAAATCTAGAAGCGAAGCTGGGCGCAGCCCAGCTGAGCGGCGGCAGGCGGTGAGTGGTCGGCGTGTTCCCACCAACAAACAAGACTCAGAGGGTGTCGGCACAGAGGCGCGTCTCAGCGCGGGAGCACCGGACAAGCGTCGAGCGTGCGGACCACGTGCTCTAGCGTGATCGGGGCGGCGCCTCCGGGCTCGCTGAGGTCCAGCCATAGGTTGACTGGATGGAGGTTCGCATAGGCCTTGGGAAAGCGCTTGCCCCAGAAGTAGCTGAACTCGCCGGCGAGGTGATCGACCTCCCGCACCTCGGGCTTGCCCAGACCCTTCGTCAAGCACTCCACGATTTCTTTCTGATTCGCTAGCTTGTTCTGGCCTTCGGGTGGTTTGAACCCCACAGCCGAGAGACTTGCTGCTCGCTCGTTCTTCCACTTCAGCTCGGCTGTGCCGAACCAGGCGTGCGCGAGCGGCACCTCGTAGCGGAGCTCGAGAGCCAGCAGGAACGGTGTCACCGTGGGGAACAGCTCGCGCATGCGCTCGCGGGCGGGATCGATCGTGGCTTTCGCGTCGATGCCCAGCAGCGCACGCAGTGGATAACGCGTGACTCGATCGCTGGTGGCTTCAGGTTTGGGGCGGGCGAGTGCTGCGGCCTTGGGTGCTGGCGCGGGGGCCGCCACGGGTTTGGGGGTCGGCACCGGGCTGACCGCAACAGGGGGAGCGGGGGTCTGCCGAGACCTCACGACGAGCAACGCCACGACGGCCGCGCCGGCGATCATGATCAGGAAACCGAGCACGGCGATGAGCGCGATCAAGCCGCGCCGCAACTTGTCGGGGTCGTTCGTGGCCATGGCGTGAAGCCTCGTCAACCGTCCGACGGTGGCGCTTCGGCCTTGGCCTCGGCTTCGGCGAGCTTCTCCTCGATTTCCTCGACGTGGTCGGGCTCGAGCGTCGCGCGCATCTCACCCAGGGCCCGGCGGGCCTCGGCGAGCTTCAGGGCACCGCGGTCGAAGTCCAGGCAGATGATGCACATCGCCCGAGCCTAGCGGTTTTCGGCCGCGGTTGCTCAACGTGATGTCGCTCCGTAGCGCAGATGCAGCTCGCGCGCCGTATCGTCGGCGCTCGGGCCAAGCTTCGAAAAGCCTATCGTGTCGGTCATGTCACGTCCGCGCACCTGGGCGAGGGTGGGAGACATCACCGGCTCGTCGTGCTGATGCGCGACGGCCAGGCTCGGTGCCGACCAGCCGCCGCCCGCGAGCCCGTGTGTGTAGACGCCGTCTTCTCGCTTCAGCGCCACGACGAACGAGAGCTTCTGCCCGTCGAACGCCGTCAGCGCGGGCATGGAGTAGTTGTGCAGCAGCGTGAGGTTCGGGTCGAGCTCGTCGAGGATGACCGAAGCTCCGTCGACGCGAAAGCGAGTCCACGCCAGGAGGTGCATCGGTTGCTCGCTGGGCCAGACCAGGAGGCAGTTGGAGGCGCTGCCCTCCTCGCCGCATTCGACCGCGGGCACGCTGAAGCTCTCGCCCGGCATCGGCGTCCGCGAGGAGATCTCGTTGCTGCCCGGATCGACGACGGCGAGCCACGTCTGGGACCTCAGGTGATCCGAGAGGACGATGTCGCGGTAGACGACGAGGTAGGTCTTGGAGCGCGGATCGTAGGTGGCGCTCACGCCGCCCATCCGAGTGGCGAGCGTCGAGTCCCCGAAGCGCAACGCCGCCGTCTGATAGCTCGCCCCACCGTCGGTGGTGCGCGCCACGGCCACGTTGCGCCACGGGTTGGACTTGGCCTCACCGATCGTGAACGCAACCAGCCACTCCGAGCTCGATGCGTCCGCCACCGCGGCGGGGTGAAAGCTCCACAGCCCTTCTTCCGGCAACCCCTGACGGGTCTCGCCGGCGCACGAGCTCAGGTTGCAGCCCGAAACCGCCGAGAGCCCCGACCAGCCGTTGGACTCGACGTAACGCGCCCGCGTGCCGCGGTTGGCGGACGAGCTCACGCGTGATTCGAGGGTGAGGTCCTTCAGGGAGTCGGGCGGACTGCCGTCTTGCCAGCTGATCCCATCGCCTGATTCCATGTAGGAGGCTGGCCGTCGCGCGGGGCCGTACAGCTTGATCATGGTCTCCTGATCGTCGAGCCCGAGGCTGCCGCCGGAGAACCAGTTTGCGTTGTAAGTGCCCATGATGTTGGCCGGGCCGTAGCTCCAGACACAATTGCGACCATTGAAGGTGTCGTAGAGATCCGCGAGCCCGAAGCCATGCCCGATCTCGTGGGCGATGATCGATACCCACTCGCGCAGCGGTGCCGAGTGGCCAGCGTTCAGATGCACCGTCGCGCCCGACAACTTGACGCCGTCGAACAGGCTCCAGCTGCGCTCCGGGACCGTGCACCCGATAGCGTCGTCGCCGCACCAGACCGAGGTGCCCTGCTTGATCACGATGCGGCCGTGTGCGCTCCTGTCACTGGTTCGGCCGGCGTAGTAGGGACGAAGGTCCGCGTGGCTATTCTCTAGCCAGAGGTCGACCGCCATCCTGACCTCCTGTTCGAGCCAGTCGGTGGGCTGCCCCACGAAGGTCTCGTTGGAGGCAGCGTCTGGCGCATAGAGGTAGACCGGGATTTCGTGGCGCACACCGGAGGGGGTCTGGAGCGGCGCGCCGGTCTCCCACGTCGTGCAAGCGTCCGCACTGCGAGCATGAACGACGCTGGCGAAGCACGCGCCGGCGAACACGAAATGCGCGAGCTTCATTTGCTCTCCTCCAGCAGCTTGACGGTGGCCTCGAGCGTTTCGCCCAGGTCCGTGACAACGCCGTCGCGAATCGAAGATGACGTGCGGATCCAGAAAGTCCCGTCCGCTCGTTCTTCCAGACCGAGCAGCGCCTCGGCCTTGGGCTCCAGGTTGACCGCGTGAAAGGAGTCCACCTGCTGGACGCGGAGCTTCTCTTCGGTTTTGCCCCGCAGTGCCTGGATCACTCGAACGTCGGCAACGAGGAGGTCGACCTCCTCCGCGCCGTCGCCCAGGTCGAGCTCGTGCCGCTCTCGCTCCATGCTTTCACCGACGACGGCCGCAATGACCTTCTGTGCGCGCAGCGCCGAGAGCTCGCGTTCCTGAGCCGGTGGACGTGGGGGCTCGCTCTCGACCCCGAGCTGCTGTTGTCCGCTGGGCTCTTCCGGCTGGGTGCTGCAGGCCAGGGTCAGCACGACCCAACCGAGCAAAAAGCTGCTTGTTTTCGGCATGTTCGACGAAAACGCGGACCTGACCGCGTTCGGGGAGTGAATGGCCACGAGCCTCGCCTTTCGTGGGCGCTTCCGAAAAAGGGCGCTCTGGCCACGAAACGCACCACTGCCGGCCATTCATCGCTGGTTCAGCAACGATGAAGCGCCGTCTTTCCCTGTTGCTTTCGGCCGTGCTCGCGGTGGGCTGCGGCTCCGAGTTCAACTCGAAGGGCGACGATCCGGCCGAACCGAGCGCCGGAGCTGGCGGCAGCGCCGGAACGAGCCCGCAAGGTAGCGGCGGCAGCGCGCCATCCACCGCGGGCCAGGGTGGTGGAGCGGGCAGCCCCGGACCCGAACCGGGCGGCGTGCTCGCGATCCCCGCCGAGCATCCGCGCTTGTTTTTCAACGCGGAGCGGCTCGAAGGTGCCAGGCAGTGGTTCGAACAGAATCCGTTCGAGCCGGGTACAGCGACTGACGCGATCAGCGCGACTGACGCGGCGCTGCACTACCTCTTGACCGGAAACGAGGACTCGGCCGCGAGCGCGATCGCCTGGGCGCTGTCCGTGGAAGTCGACACCTCCGGTAACGGCAGTGACATCGCGCGCTGGGACGGCGAGGCGGTGATCCTGGTCTATGACTGGTGTCACGCGGCCATGAGCGACGCGGATCGCGAGCTCTTCGTGCAGCGCTGGAACGTCTACCTCTCGGAGCTGAACGCCCAGGATTGGGGCGGCGTGGGCATGGAGGGGAACAACTACTACCTGGGCAACGTCAGAAACACGCTGGAGTGGGGCATCGCGACCCACGGCGAAAACGCCGAGGCCGAGGCCTTTCTCGCCTATGGCCTGGAGACCCGCTGGCGCGACTCGTTCTTGCCGTACGCCGATGAATTCGGAAAAGGCGGCGTCATGCACGAGGGCTCCGCCTACGGCAGGCGAGTGCTCGCCTACTGGACGGTGCCGCTGGTGTCCGCGTCGCTCTTCGGGCGCAACCTGTGGGACGAGACGCCGTTCTTTCGAGAGTCGCTGTACTGGCTGATCTACTCCACCACTCCTGGGCTCACCGAACAGCAGAGCGGCGACGGCAGCGTGAGCGTGTACGAGACGTGGCCCTCCAACGAAGACGAACGCTGGCTCGAGCGCGATCTCGTCTACAACACGGCGCAGACGACGCTGGGCGACTACCTGACGCCGCTCCTGGCTCACTATGCGGGTTTGCCAGTGGCCGGCCACGTCGCGGCCTTTCTCGAGCGGACCGAGACCACGGCGGAGAGTCGCTTCGTCGCTGCAGCGGCGACGAGCGAGCCGGCGAGAGATCTGGCGGAGCTCCCGCTCGACTATTTCGCCGAAGGCCTGGGCATGGCCTACGCCAAGACGTCGTGGGACGGCTCCGCCAGCGCGCTGCAGGTGCAGGTGTCGACGCCCGTCGGCGTGGGCCACAACCATCTCGACGCGGGCACGTTTCAGCTCTGGAGGAAGGGTCGATTCGTGACGCGCGAGACCGTCGGCTACGCGCAGCTCATCGCCGGCTACGCGGATTCGGCGCGCGACTGTCGCGACACGGTGGGCCACAACGGCCTGCTCTATGACGGAAGAGGCAGCATCGACTGGCAGAACGGGCGGCCCGAGACCCTCGCCCTGTCGTCTGGCGACGACCACTTCTAC
The DNA here is from genome assembly GCA_035539475.1 of Polyangiaceae bacterium. Classification (GTDB taxonomy): domain Bacteria; phylum Myxococcota_A; class Polyangia; order Polyangiales; family Polyangiaceae; genus PMG-095. Next base: position 3,304 of record DATLIL010000712.1, on the reverse strand, counting down.
ATCGCCATGGATCTCAGCGAGGCCTACACCATTCGTGACGACCAGGCTCACCGCGAACAGGAGCTGGTCGACGGCTTGCCCCTCGGTAATCCCGGCGCCGGCCGCACGCTCCGCGAGTTCTTGTTCATCAAGCCGCTCGAGACGCTGGTCGTGCTCGACCGCATGGAGGCCGACGGTGAAGACCCCTCGGCCGTGACCAAGACGTTTCTCGTCCACTTTCCGGCTCAGCCCGAGGCGCCCTCACCCGACGTGTACCTCGCCCAAACGGGCGACCAGACCTTGCGCGTGACCACCGCCTTGCCCCTGGGGACGACGCGCAGGGTGGTCGCGGAGGGCGGAGACATCGGTCAGTTCCGCGCCGAGATCGAGGCGAGCGGCAGCACCGAAACGCTCTTTCTCCACGTGCTCGAGATGCGCGATGCGGGCGAGGCGGCGCTGACGATTCAAGTCGAGCAGACTGCCAGCGGGCACCGCCTCATCCTGCAAGACGCCGCGCGTGGTACCGCGCATCTCGAATTCGACGGCGGCGTGAGCGCAACGGGCGGCGCCTTCGGTTACGCCATGACCGGAGAGCCCAGCGTCAGCGCGCTGCGCGACGGCGTGCAGGAGCTCGCGATCGACGTCGACGGCGTGCGCTGGAGTCCCTAGAGCCTCACCTGTCGAGGCAGGTCACTGTCACGTTGACCACGTCGGCGCCGCCTGCGGGGATCGTGTCTTCGTTCTTCACCTGGCAGCTCCGCCCGGGCGGGCGGCGCTTGACCCTGAGCTCCGCTCCCGGTTTGCGCCCGAGCCCGGTCGCAAACTGGAAGGGCCCATTCTTGGCCAGCGTGAGCGCGTCACCGCTCGCGTTTTCGAGCTCGATCGACTGACCTCGCGCCAGCCCGACCAGTGTGCCCTCGACGGCGAACGAGACTGCCGGCCCATGCGACGGTTCGGCTACGAACTCGATGGTTGGGCCTGGCAGGGTGATGGCGGCCGCCATGGCGGGCCCCGCACGTCGTGCGCGGATCGGATCCTGGGCGTTGCGGCAGCCGCTGACGGTCAGAAGGGTAGCCAGCGCAACGGCGCCGGCGATCCCAAGCTCGGTCTCGCGCATCGACCGTGAATGGCCGGGTCGGTCCTGGTTCGTGATCGATCACGAAGCGGTGCCGAGCTGGCCATCCATGGAGGTCTGGAGGCGAAGGGCGGCAGAGGATCTGCCGAGGGCGGATCCGGACGATGCTCGTGGGTTCGAGGAAGGAACGTGATGCACACGAAATCGTTGAAGGACCGATCAAAACTGGCTCTGGGCTGCTGGAGCGTCGCTCTGTTCATGGGGGCTTGCGGGGCAGGGCCCGCAGCGGGTGATTCGAGCGACGAGCCGAGCGGCGAGGTAGCGCTGGCGCAGAAGAACTTCACGCCGACCGGCTGCACGAGCGACAGCGACGTGCCCGGTGATTTCGTCAATAGCTGTGTGCTCGCCGGCGGCGAACGCACGGAATGCTCGGGTGGCGTCGCCTATTGCTGTCGACCGTGCACGAAGGAGGAGGGCTGCGAGGAGCGCTGCTCGCAGGATCCGGGTGACCTCGATCGACCCGCGGTTTCGGACGCCGGCGAACCCGTCATCGACACGCTGGGCGACGAAAAGGACAAGCTTGACGCCTACCCGGAGCCTTCGATCGGGGAGCTGGGCTTGTCCCCGTTCGTGGGCGCTTGCGAGAGTCAGGGCGGCGCGCTCACCAGCACCGGCAAGCACTCGGCGTGTTGCACGCTGTGCACGGAGAAGGACGGCTGTAACGACTTCTGCGTCGACCTCGAAGACGACAAGGTCTCCCCCAGCGAAGAGAGCGCGAAGGTCTATGAAGCGCTCGTCGAAAAGCTCGAAGCCTCGGGAACAGGCTCGACGGCACGCAACAACGACGAGCAGGACCGGACGAAAGGCTGCAAGTGGCTCTGCGGCAAGGTCTGGGACGGCTGCGACGTCACCCCGATCTACGACGATTGGTGCTGGCTGATCGCCATGAGCTGCGTGACCATTTGCTTGCCGGGCGTGTCCGGCGACCTCGCGCCCTGAGCTCTAGGGCGGAATGCAGACAGGGGTCGGCTCCGGACTCGCTGCGCCGGTGCGCCCGAGCTGACCCGTGTCGTTCCGCCCGAAGCAGACCAGGTGCGAGTCTTCCGCGCGAATGGCGCAGGTGAAGTCGCGACCCGCCGAGATGAGCGAGTAGGTGACGTCGCCGACCCTGGTCGGTTCGGTGACGTCACCTGCCGGTTGGCTACCGGTCTCGCCGTGGTCGTTACGACCGAGGCAGTAGAGCTCGCCCTGGCGCAGCAGGCAGACGTGCCAGAAACCCATCGAGATGGTGTCCCAGCCGACTTCGCTGCCGAGCTGGATGGGCTCGGTCAAGACACCCGGCCAGCCGTCGATGAGAACGGGATCGTCGTTGCGCCCGAAGCAATAGACGGCGCCTTCGGCTGTCAGCCCGCAGCTGCGTTCGTAGCCCGCATGGACGTCCTTGAGCGGCACCGCGCCGTCGATCGGGCCGAAGGTGTCGCGACCATCGCCCGGCTGAGCGAGCTGTCCATAGAGATTGTCGCCGGTGCAGAAAATCTGAACGAGGTCGTCGACCAGGCAGCTGTGCTTGCCGCCCACACTGACGTGCATCGCGCTGAACCCCGTCACCACGGTCGGCTCGTGCACGGCGAGACCCACGCTGGCCGGTCCGAGCCCGAGCTGAGCGTAATAGTTACTACCCCAGGCGAGGACCTGGTCGTCGGTCGTGAGCGCAATCACGCTGGCTGCCCTACCGGCGTAGTAGCGTACGTCGGCGCGCACGAGCACGGGGGCCGCTGTACCATTCAACGTTTCGTCGCCGAGCACGCCGTCGAAATTGTCGCCCCAGCAGTAGAGCTCCGACAATGACGTGAGTGCGCAAGTGCTCACGGCCAGGGACGTCACCCGCCGGAACGATTTCGTGCTCGTCACCCGCACCGGATAGTCAGTGTCGACGGTGTCGCTGTTGCCGAGTTGCCCCGCTTGCCCCGCACCCCAGCAGTAGATCTCGTCTTCCGGCGTCACCGCGCAGGCGTGGAATTCGCCGGCGCTGACGCTCGTGGCGATCAGCGGCCGCGCGCAGGATGGCTCGCCCTGACCCCCGCCCGCGCCGGCGCTGGGAGCTCCTCCGCTGTCGTTGTTGCCTCCGCTGCCGCCTCCGCCGCCCGCGTCGCCGCTGCTGCCCGCCTCACCTTTGCTGCCCGCCTCGCCGCTCGGCGACTCACCGGCGCCGCCGCCGCCCTGACTCTCGCAAGCGCCCACGAACGGGGA
>DATLIL010000711.1:0-3155 GCA_035539475.1 Polyangiaceae bacterium | reverse complement strand
TCTCCGAAGCGTCGCCGTTGGCAGCCACCGCAGCGGGCGCCTGGGTCAGGCGCACGAGCTCCTCCGAAGGCAGCGAGGCGACGCGACCGATGGCATGCCCGCGATCCACGGCGCGCTTGAGCAGCCGCAGTCGCTCGACGTCGAGCTCGGAATAGAGCCGCGTTCCGCGTGCGCTACGGACCGGCGCCGGCGCTCCGTAGCGGCGCTCCCACACGCGGATCACGTGCGTGGTGAGGCCGGCGAGGCGCGCCACCGTTCCGATGCGATATCTGGCCTCACCCATGACCTGAGAGCACCAGCAGCGTCTCACTGACGCCCTGGTAGCCCTCGAAGTACCAGGTCCACCAGGCGAGCATCATGATCGAGTGACCGACGAAAATACCGACATGGCTCCACATTTCCACGCGATCGGAGTTTTGCGAGACGTAGCGACGCCAGTGAAACGCCTCATCGATCAGGCTGTAGAGAAACGAGAGGGCGGTCATGACCATGGCCGGAATCCAGAGCGCTGCCGCCGCATCGTAAGCAGCCGTGAGCAGAACGCAGCTGGTAATCCCACAGAAAATCGTGATGCCGTGCACCAGCCCCTCGGCCCGCTGAATCTCCTGCTTGTAGACGGTGCGATGGCCGATGGTGTCCACGGCAATCGACAACGTGAAGACCAGTGCCCCTAGCGGCACGAAATAGGCCTCCGCAGGTAGGAGGACCCCACCGGCACGGCCGACAGCGACGAAGCCGCCGGTGGCGCAGACGAGCCCGGCCATCAGCCCCACCCAGCCCAGGTAGACGATCCAGTCACGGCGCTCGAACTCGCGGATCCGAGCGAGATAGATCCAGAGCTCGGAGGAACGCTCAGGTTTCGGCGACAAGCGCACGTTCATCGTGACCTCCGAACAGGCGCGCCACGAGCTCCTGGCAGCCGGCGCGCAGACAGAGCCAACACTTCTTCCAGCGGGGCACCACCGCGCGCCCGCCGAAGACGTCGTAACGAGAGCGCGCGAGCTCGTCGCCGATCGCCGCGTAGACCAGGCGCGCGCTGCGCACCGCCCAGGCCGCCCGCAGCGGCAAGGCCGCGAGGCCGCGATCGGCCGAGCGGTAGTAGCGCTCCGCGAGCGCCAGGAGATCTTTCAACGCTGACGCCAGTGCGGCACGACGTTCCATTCGCAGCGCAGCCCCGAGCTCTCGCCCGAGCCCTGCTGCGCCATTCCGGCACAAAAGCTCCTCGGGCAAGTACAGGCGGTCGCGCCCCCAGTCTTCGAGCACGTCGCGGCAGATGTTGGTGAGCTGCATGGCGATGCCGAGGTGCACGGCGTGCGGGTAGGCGCGGACGTCGCGAACGCCTAGCACGTGGCACATCATCAGACCCACGACACCTGCCACCCGGTAGGCATACAGCCAGAGCTCATCCATCGTGCCGAGGCACACGCGTCCGAGGTCCGTCTCGAAGCCATCGAGCAGTGCCGCCGGGTATTGCTCGGGGATGCCGCGGCGAACCACGACGGCCTGAAAGGCGGCCAGCAGCGAATCGGCTTGCGTCTGTCCGGCGTAGATCGCAGCGAGCTCGGCCCGCAACCGGCGCAAGAGCTCCGGACGATCCTCGCTGGGAGCGACGTCGATTGCGTCGTCGGCGCGCCGGCACCAGGCGTAGAGCACGGCAACCTCGTCGCGCGCGTCCGCTGGCAGGAGCCGCGCAGCAAGCGCGAAGCTCCGCGAGTGCGCCGCCAGCACTTGCTGCGGCGCCAGGGTCACGTCGCTCTCCCCCCAAGGTCTTCGAGCACGAGTCGCGCCGTTGCTTTGGCCGAATTCACGACGCCGGGGACTCCGGCGCCGGGGTGGGTTCCGGCCCCGACGAGATAGAGGCCCTGGATGTGCGGGTCGCGGTTGTGCGGCCTGAACCACGCGCTCTGGCTCAAGAGCGGCGCCAGCGAGAACGCCGCACCGTGGTGCGCGAAGAGATCGCGCTGGAAGTCGAGCGGCGTCATCCAGCGTCGCACCACGACGTGGCGGCGAAGGTCCGGCATCCAGCGCTCGAGCGCCGCCAGAATACGCTCGCTGTAGCTCGGCGCGAGCGCCTCCCAATCGAGGGCCGCGCGGCCGAGATGCGGAACGGGCGAAAGCACGTAGTAAGAACCGCAGCCCGGCGGCGCCAGGGACGGGTCGGTGACCGTGGGCGCGTGCAGGTACAGGCTGAAGTCGTCCGGCAATGCGTCGCCGTGGAACACGTCGGCGAGCAGCTCGCGGTAGCGAGGGCCGAACAGCACGCTGTGGTGCGCCAGGTCCCACGTTCGATCCGTGCCGAAGTAAAGGACGAAGAGCGACATCGACCACTCGGCGGACTCGAGCTTGCGCCGCATGTGCCGGCCTTCCACGGCCTGCCCGTAGAGCTTGGCGTAGGTGTGTTGCAGGTCCGAGTTCGACACCACCGCTGCAAAGGCCTCGCGCGAGACTTGCTCGGACGTGACCAGGTGGCGGGTGCGGCGGCCCGTGCGCTCGACCTCTATCTGCGTCACGGGCGAGCTCAGGCGCAGCTCACCACCGAGCTCCTCGAACAGGCGCACCAGCGCCCTGACGAGCGCCCCTGTGCCTCCGCGCGGGAAGAACACGCCCCACTTGCGCTCCAGGTAGTGGATCAGCGTGTAGATCGCGCTGGTCTCGAACGGATTGCCGCCGACGAGCAAGGAGTGAAAGCTCAGGGCCTGGCGCAGGTGCTCGTCACTGACGAAGCGGGACACCGTGGCGTAGACGCTGCGATCCGCCCGCAGCCTGGCCAACGACGGCGCCACGCGCACCATGTCCGAAAAGCGCAAGAAGGGCTCCGCGGCGAGCTCGGTGTAGCCCTTTTCGAACACGCGCCGGGCGTACTCCACGAAGCGCTGGTAGCCGGCCGCGTCAGCGGGGAAGCAGCGCTCGATCTCTGCCGCCAGGCGGTCGCCGCTGTCGTAGTCGAGGCGAGTCCCGTCCTCCCAGAGCAGGCGATAGAACGGGCGCACTGGCACGAGCTCGACGTAGTCTTCGCAGCGCCGGCCGCAGAGCTCGAACAGCTCCACGATCGTGTGCGGCGCCGTGATGACCGTCGGCCCGGCGTCGAAGACGAAGCCGGACTGCTCGTGCACGTACGCGCGGCCACCTGGCTTGTCGCGCGCCTCGAACAGCAC
>DATLIL010000710.1:0-4828 GCA_035539475.1 Polyangiaceae bacterium | reverse complement strand
CCGTCGCGGGCGCCAGCGTGATCGTCGGCACCGACGCCGCCACGGCGCTGGTGGGTACGACCAACGGCGACGGCGTGGCGCTGCTCGCGGACGACGACGCGCTCGGCGAAACCGCGACGGTCACCGTCGCGGGCAACTGCTACCAGCCGGTCACGTTCGTGGACGTGCCGTCGAGCCGTCTCACGATCTACCTCGATCCGGTGCTTTCTCCCGCGTGCGGCGCGGGCGGTCAGGTGCCCGGCGGCGGCGGCGGAACCCCCGGGCGCGGTGCCAGCATCACCGGCGAGCTCGTCTGGGAGGCCACCGGTGAGTTCATGCGTTCGGGCTGGACCAACGTGCCTCCGCCGGCGAGCGAGGACGAGCAGTGGGTCGCGTACGTCTTCCGCCTGGCCTCGGATCCGACCGACGAGTTCTCGCTGCCGAGCGCCGTCAACGCCATCACGCCGAACGCGGACGGTCAGGTCGGCTACAACTTCTACCTCTCGACCGTGCCGGGCAACCACACGCTCTACGCGCTGGCCGGCATCGAGACGCGCACCAGCACGACGACGAGCTTCACCGCCTACGCCATGGGTCTCGTGCGCGGCGTCGCGGTGGGGCCCTCCGACACGCGCGAGAACGTCTACATCAACATCGACGTGCCGCTCGATCATGCGCTCACGCTCGACGTCGTGGGGCCCAAGCCGACCAGCCGCGGGCCCGATCGCCTGATCGCCACGACCGCCATCGGCGTCGGCAGCCAGGGCTACGTGCTCTTGCCCAACGGCCGCCAGGCGCGTCCCCTACCGCTGTCGGGAGCCGTCGAGTTCGTAGGTGTGCCGCCCCTGATCGGCTCGCTCACTGGCACCGAGTACGTGACGACGGCGCGCGCGGTCACGGGCGACGCCGGCGCGACTCCGCTCAGCGTGGTGGGCATGCTGAGCAGCAAGGTGACGAGCGAGCCCATCGGCGCCGACGCCTTCGTCGAGATCCCGAAGCTCGTCACACCGAAGGTCAACGAGACCTGGAACGGCACCGATCTCGAGGTCGCCTTCACGGCCGGCGGCGCGCCGGTCGATCTCACGATCGTCGACCTGGCCAGCGGCGGCGGCCTGATCAACTGGCGCATCGTCGCACCGGGCCAGCGCAGTACGATCAAGGTGCCCGACTTGCGAGCCTTCGAGGGTGACATCGGGCTCGACTCCGGCGCGCTCGCCATCCTGGTGACGAACGCCCGTATCGACGACTTCAGCTACGCCTCGCTCCTCTACCGCGATCTCGGGCCGCGCGGCTGGCGCGCGCACGCAGCCGACCTCTACTACGCGAGCTACTAGTTTGCGGCCCATGCGGCAGATCTCTCCCTCTCTCTTGGCGCTGCTGCTCGCGGGCTGCTTCGATCCCGGCGATCGCTGGTTGCTCGAAGACCCTCCGCCCCCCACCTGCGACGTCGGCATCGAACGCTGCACCGACCGTCTGCAGCGCTGCGAGGAGACTCCCGCTGGCCCGAGCTGGGTCACGCTCGATGACTGCGCCGCACGCGGACAGGTCTGCGCCCCGGCGCTACGAGCCTGCGCCAACTGCGTCCCGGGCCAGGTCTCGTGCAACGACCAGGAAGTATCGCGCTGCGACGACACCGGCAGCGAGTACGTGTTCCAGGAAACCTGCGATCCTTCGCTCGGCGAGGCCTGCCGCGCCGATGGCTGCGTGCTGCTCTGCGACGCTGCCGCCGAGGAGCGCAGCAACGTGGGCTGCGAGTACTGGGCGGTCGACCTCGACAACGCGCGCATCGACTCCACCTTGAACGCCGCCGCGCAGCAGTTCGCCGTCGTGGTCAGCAACGCCCAGCCGGACGTCGTCACACGCGTCGAGATCGAACAGGACGACAGCCAGCCGGGCGAAGAGAACGAGCCCTACAAGATCGCGACCGCCGACATCCCGCCCTTCAGCCTGCGCGTCTTCCGGCTCGGGCCGCGCGAGGTCGACGGCTCGCCCCACGGCGAGTTCAACACCGGAACGCACACCGCCCTGACCCGGCACGGCTATCGCATTCGCAGCGATTTTCCAGTGGTCGCCTATCAGTTCAACCCGCTGGAGAACGTCAACGTCTTCTCCAACGACGCCTCGCTGCTCAAGCCCGTGGAGGCCGTGCGCCCGCTGACCAACGGCATGGCCGACGCCTACCTCGCGCTCGGTTGGCCGCAAACCATCGCCACCACCGACGACCCCGACACCAACTTCGACTCCAACAATCCGGTCGATCTCCGCGCATTCCTCACGCTGGTGGGCACCAGTGTCGGCACGACGGTGCGTGTCACGCCCACCGTTCGTGTGCTCGGCGGAGGCCCCGTGCCCGCGACGGAGCCGGGCGAAGTGCTCGAGCTGAAGCTCGATCCGTTCGACGTGCTCAACCTGGAGACCGACGGTTTCAACGCGGACTTCACGGGCACGGCCATCGCCGCGGACGGCCCCGTCGTCAGCTTCATCGGCAGCGAGGCCAGCGACGCGCCTTATTTCTCGACCTTGCGCGATCGACGCTGCTGCGCCGATCACCTGGAAGAACAGCTCGACCACCTGCGCACGGCGGGGCGCACCTTCGTGCTCACGGTCGCGCCGAGTCGGACGGAGGCGCTGAAGAACGCCGGCGCGCCGGTGGGCATCGCGCGGCAGCCGGACTTCTTCCGCGTCATGGCCACCACCGACGCTGGCGCCTACGTGAGGACCACGCTGGAGGAGTACCCGGAATTTTACCTGGCCGGCAGGGGCGCCAACCTGCTGATCGTCAGTGAAGCGCACTTCGTGCTCGAGAGCGATCAGCCGGTTTCGATCGTCAACGTCTCGCCGAGCCAGCTCGCTGCAGGCGTTCCGAGCGGCCTCCCCGGCGGCGATCCCAGCCTGGTCGTCGTGCCACCGCTCGAGCAATTCCGCTCCTCGTACGTTTTCTTGACGCCCGACAAGTACAGCTTCGACTTCGTGCGCATCGTCGCCGAGCCCGAAGCCGTGATCGTCTTCGACGGCCGTTACATCGAGGACTGGGACAGCTGCACCATGGCGAGCGCCGGCCGCACCACGGACGGTATGGACACGACGCTCACGAACTGGGTCGTGTATAGCTGTCAGCTCTCATTCCCCGTCGTCGATCCCAACGGCGAGGCGCCCGAGAACCTCTCGCCCGGCGTGCAAGACGACGGAGTCCACCGTATCGAGGCCGATCGTCCCGTGGGCGTCCTGGTGGACGGCTTTGATAGTTTCGTGTCGTACGCGTATGCGGCAGGCACGGAACTGACTTTCATAGTGCCGGAGTAAGGGCTGCTGTCTTGGTGGTTGGTGAACACACCGAAACGCCACCGCCTGCCGCTATTAAAGGCCGTCGTGGTTCCTCGCCGTATGGCGCGACAGGCATCGCCGTGCGCGGCGTGTTCCAAACACAAGAATCCGAGTAGGCCTCATGCCAGAACCGCGAGGCCTGCGTCAGCAGGCCGAGCTGGATCCACCTGTGGATCTTGCGACCGCCAGATCTCGATTTGCGAGCGAGACACGAGTCACAACAAACTGACCGAACAGGCGCGGCTTTCTAAGAGCGCGCCCGGAAGGCCAGGCGCCCCTGCGGAGGCACTCCGCAAAACAAAAACAACGAACTGCGAGGCCGCGCGCAGCGTGGGCGAGCGCGGACAAGCCCGACTAGGGCTTGTCCGCAGCGCCTGTAAGCCCGTGTTCTTCGAGCTTGTAATACAGGCTCCGGCGGCTGATACCGAGTAGCCGCGCGGCGACGTTCTTGTTGCCGCTGGCGCTCTTCAGGGCGCGCTCGAGGGCGCGGCGCTCGGCCTTGCGCAGCGCTTGTTCGAGCTCGAGGGCGCTGGAGTCGAGATCGAGCTTGGGAGCGAGGCCGGCGGCTTCGGCGAAGGCCATCGTGCCGCTCTTCTGGGTGAGCTCGCGCTGCACGTCGGCGGCGGTGATGCGCGGCCCGGTGCCGAGCACCACGAGGCGCTCGACGAAGTTTTGCAGCTGGCGCACGTTGCCGGGCCACGGCTGCTTTTGTAGGAGCTCGAGCGCCTCGGGCTCGAGCGCGGGCGGGCGCCGGCCGTTGGCGGCGGCGACGGCACCGCAGAAATGCAGCGCCAGTGCCTCGATGTCACCGGGACGCGCTCGCAATGGCGGCACCCACAGCGCCACCACGTTGAGGCGATAGAAGAGGTCCTCGCGGAACTTCCCCTCTTTCACCAGCGCCTCGAGATCGCGGTGGGTGGCGGTGATGAAGCGGACGTCGGCCGTCAGGGTCTCGTTGCCGCCCAGGCGCTCGTACTGACGATCTTGCAGCACGCGCAGCAGCTTGACCTGCGTGGCGGGGCTGATATCGCCGATCTCGTCGAGGAACAGCGTGCCGCCCTGCGCCAGCTCCACGCGGCCGGGTTTGCGGGCCGTGGCGCCGGTGAAGGCGCCGCGCTCGTAGCCGAAGAGCTCGCTCTCCAGCAGCTGGTCGGGGAGCGCCGCGCAGTGCACCTTCACGAACGGGCCTCCGTGACGAGGCGACAGGTCGTGGACGAGGCGCGCCACGAGCTCCTTGCCGGTGCCGCTCTCGCCGCGCACCAGGACCGTGGCCACGCCGTTGGCGGCCTTGCGCAAGGTGCGGCCGAGCTCCTGCATCGGCTCGGAGCTGCCCACGAGCTGCACCGACGGCTGCAGCACGCGCGAGCGGGGCGGCTCGTCGGCCTCCAGCGCCGCGCTCTTCAGCGCCTTGCCGAGCACGTACGACACCTCGTCGCGTTCGACGGGCTTGCGCAGAAAATCCGTCGCGCCCGCCCGCACCGCGGCCACCCCGTCGGCGGGAGCGTCGGCCGCGACCAGGACCACC
>DATLIL010000709.1:0-16853 GCA_035539475.1 Polyangiaceae bacterium | reverse complement strand
TAGAACGGCAGCTCAGGAGCGCCAGACCAAGGAACGCGAAACCTCGCCTTAACCAGGATTTAATGTCTGGAATTCCATCATGGCTCCAGTGTAGGAAAGTGTAGCCAAAGACTCTCCTCCTGTGGCAGATTCCCCGCGTTCTGCGTGACGGAGGGCAACGTGGTGAGCAGTGCTGGTTCAAGACGACTTCTCAAGAGTTTGATCGCGCTCGGGCTCGGGCTGCAAGCCTGTGGGGGAGCCGACCACGGGGCTGACGGCGAAGAGAACGTCTCGGTGCGGCGCGCGCCCGCGGCGGCTGCAGCGGCTCCCGATGGTCAGCCGTGGAACTTCGTCGTGCTGCTGACCGACGATCAGCGCTGGGACACCGTCTCGGTCATGCCGATCTTGCAAGAACGGATGATCGCCGAGGGCGTGAACTTCACCAACGCCTACGTCTCGGTGCCGCTCTGCTGTCCCGATCGGGCGAGCATCCTGTCGGGCGGCTTCCTGGCACAGAACACGGGCGTGCTGACGAACCTGCCGCCCAACGGCGGCTTTCAGGTCTTCTCCGACACCGACAGCATGGCCGTGCGCCTGCAGGAGATCGGTTATCGCACGGGCCTCGTCGGCAAGTACATGAACGGCTACGACTACGCCTCGAACTACGTCGCGCCGGGCTGGGACATGTTCTACGCGAAGGACGCGCTGCGCATCGAAGAGTTCATGCTGACGCAGGCGTTCTCGTTCATCGAGAACTACAAGAACGAGCCGTTCTTCCTCTACCTCGCGCCGGCCAACCCGCACTTCCCGGCGACGCCCATGCCGCAGGACCGAAATCTGTTTTCCGATTTCGTGTACCGCGAGCGAGGTTTCGGTGAGACGGACCTGGCGGACAAGCCGAGCTGGGTGCGCTTCACGCAAGCCGATCACGGTCCGGACGCCACTTCCGCCGCTGGGGAGGACGAGTTCCACCGCAATCAGATGCGCTCGCTGCAGGCCGTGGATCGCGTGCTCGGTCAGCTGCTCGACAAGCTCGAGGCAGAGGGGGTGCTCGACCACACCATCTTCTTCTTCACCTCGGACAATGGCTACATGTGGGGCGAGCACGGGCTGTGGGCCAAGCGCTGGCCTTACGAGGAGTCAGCGCGCGTGCCGTTCGTCGTGCGCGTGCCAGGCCTGGCGCCGCGCGAAGAAGCGGCGCTCACCGCCACCAACCTCGACATCCCGAGCACGATCTGGAGCCTGGTCGGCATCGACCGCGGCAACGACGGGCTGAACCTGATGCCCCTCCTCGGCGACACCACGACGACGTGGCCCACGACGTTGTTCATCGAGCACTTCGGCTCGGGCTTTCCGTCGCAAGGCAACGAAGTGTGGGCCGCGCTGCGCACGACCGGAGGCGACGGCGACTGGAAGTACGTCGAGTACGCGACGGGCGAGAAGGAGCTCTACGATCTGGCGAGCGATCCGTTCGAGCTCGAGAGCAAGCACAACGACCCGACCTGCGCCACTATTCGCACGCAGTTTGCCGGCCAGCTCGCTGGTCAGAAGGGCCTGGCCGTCACTTCGCTGGCACGCACCGTCACGGCCAAGGTCGGAACGGCGTTCAACCATCAGCTCGTCGCCTGGGGCGGAGACGGCAGCTACACCTGGAGCGTCATCTCGGGCAGCCTGCCACCGGGCCTCAGCCTGGACGCATCGACCGGCGCCATCACCGGGACACCCACGAGCTCCGGCTCGTACACCTTTCGCGTCCAGGTCGAGGACACGAAGCTCGCGAAGTACCTGAACCGCGGCCAGCGCTTCGTCCACGAGATCGTCGCGACCGTGGCTCCCGGTGCTCCGCCACCACCACCGCCGACGGACACGGACGGCGACGGCGTCGCCGACACGTCCGACAACTGCACGACCAAGGCCAATCCGGATCAGCGCGACAGCAACGGTGACGGGTTCGGCAACCGTTGCGACGGCGATCTCAACGGCGACAAGCTCACCAACAAGTCGGACTTCGACTTGCTCAAGCCCCAGCTCGGCAAGACGACGTACCCCGACGGTGACTTCGACGGCAGCGGCAAGGTCGATCAGGGCGACTTCACCATCTTCAACCAGGAGCTTTTCGGCAAGGCGCCTGGTCCGAGCGCGCTCGCCCAGTAGCAATTTGGCTGGCGCCGGCCAGGGCTTTAGCTAGCCTCCGGCCGGCCATGCTCCGGGTCCAGAACCTCGGCAAATCCTTCGGCGGTCGCACGCTGTTCGAAGGCGTGTCCCTGCAGCTCAACCCGGGCAGCCGCTACGGTCTGGTCGGAGCCAACGGCTCGGGCAAGACGACGTTCGTCAAAGTCGTGGCCGGTGACGAGCCCGCCAGCGATGGCGCCGTCACGTTGCCGAACAGCGCTCGCATGGGCGTGCTGCGCCAGGACCACTTCCTCGACGACAGCCGCATCATTCGCGAGCTCGCCATGATGGGCGACGAGCCCGCCTGGCGCGCTCTGTCCGAGCGCGCCGCCATCATCGACCACGGCCACGGCGACCCCGCGCGCCTGGCCGATCTCGAGCACACCATCGGCCAGCTCGACGGCTACACGCTCGAGGCGCGCGCCACCTCGATCCTCGAGGGCCTCGGCATTCCGCTCACTTCGCACGGCCAACCCCTCTCCACGCTGTCGGGCGGCTTCAAGCTGCGCGTGCTCCTGGCCCAGGTGTTGATCGGCGGGCCCGACGTGCTGTTGCTCGACGAGCCGACCAACCATCTCGACATCCTGTCGATCCGCTGGCTGGAAAAGTTCCTGCTCGCCTACCGCGGCGCAGCGCTGATCATCTCCCACGATCAGCGCTTCCTCGACAACGTCGCCAGCCACATCCTGGACGTCGACTACGAGACCATCACCGAGTACGTCGGCAACTACTCGGCCTTCGTGGAGCTCAAGCGCGAGACGCGCGAGCGCAAGGAAGCGGAAATCGCCCGCAGCGAGAAGATCATCGCCGAGAAGCGCGCCTTCGTCGAACGCTTCGGCGCCAAGGCCACCAAGGCCAAGCAGGCCCAGAGCCGGCTGAAGCAGATCGAGAAGATCGAGGTCGAGGAGCTGGCGTCGAGCTCGCGCCGCACGCCGCACTTCCGCTTCACGCCCGAGCGCCCGAGCGGTCGCGACGTGCTCGAGGTCGAGGGCCTGTGCAAGTCCTACGGCCCCAAGACCGTGCTCAAGGACGTCTCGCTGACCCTGCGCCGCGGCGAGCGCCTGGCCGTGATCGGCCCCAACGGCCTGGGCAAGTCGACCCTGCTGAAGATCGTGATGGACCGTGTCAAGGCCGACCGCGGCAGCGCGCGCTTCGGTCACGAGGTGCGCCCCGCTTACTTTGCACAGGATCATCACGAGCTCCTGCCCAACCCGAAGCAAACCCCGCTCGACTACGTCTGGGACACCGTCCCGACCGAAGGCACCTCCTACGTGCGCGGGCAGCTCGGCCGCGTGCTGTTCTCCGGCGAGGACGTCGAAAAGTCGATCGGCTCGCTCTCCGGCGGCGAGGCTGCGCGCCTGATCTTCTGCCGCATCGCCGTCGAAAAGCCGAACTTCCTCATCCTGGACGAGCCCACCAACCACCTCGATCTCGAGTCCATCGCCGCGCTGACGCAGGCGCTCAAGGAGTTCGAGGGCACCGTGCTCTTCGTCTCGCACGATCGCTGGTTCGTCTCCGAGCTCGCCACGCGCATCCTGGAAGTGACGCCGGAAGGCCCGCGCGAGTTCCCCGGCACGTATCAGGAGTACCTGGCGCGCTGCGGTGACGATCACCTCGACGCCGAAGCCGTCGTGCTCAAGGCCAAGGCCGCCCGGGCGGACACGACCGCCGCGCCGCCCGCCAAGGACGCCGCGCTGTCGTGGGAGGAGCAGAAGCGCCGCCGCAATCGCCTGGCCGCCCTGCCCGGCCGCCGCGACAAGGTGCTGGCCTCGATCGAGAGCGCCGAAGCGCGCAAGAAAGCCATCCACGCGCTCTACGAGGAGCCCGGCTTCTTCCAGCGCACGAGCGGCGCCGAGGTCGAGAAGCTCGAAGCAGAGAGCAAAGAGCTCAGCGCCCAGATCGACGGCTGGATCGCCGAGTGGGAAGCGATCGAGGCCGAGCTTGCCGCGGCCGAGAGCTCTCCGGCGACGTAACTACTCGCCGGCCATCAGCGCCAGCTCGCCTTCTTCGGCGCTTTGCTCCGCGTCGAAGCCGAGGATCACGTAGCGCAGCAGGCGGAGCTTGCTGACCCATTCGAGCGCGGTCACGCCGAAGCGCGCCGTGCCGCCGTAGTTGCCCATTTCGGCCGCCACCTGGCGCAGGATGGGATAGGTCGGCAGCGTGTTCCTGGTGATGTCCTCTTCGTGGCTCAGCGCCAGGCCGTGGGCGCTGGCGGCGTCGCGATAGCGCTCGACGCTGTAAGTCACGTCGGCCGGACCGAGCACGTGCTTCATGTACGGACCGAAGAGCAGCTTCTGTCCCGGCAGGAACGGCACGACGACGGGAGCCGGCACGAAGTCGGCGACGACGAGGCGGCCGCCGGGGCGGAGCACGCGCCGGGACTCGGCGAGGAAGCGGCGGCGATCGGGGAAGTGAAAGGCGCACTCGAGCGCGATGACGACGTCGAAGCTCGCGTCGTCGAGGGGCATGGCGCAGGCGTCGCCTTCGACGAAGGTGACGGAGTTGCCCTTCTTGGCTCGCACGCGGCGCCGGGCACGCTCCAGCTGCCGCCCGTCGATGTTGAGGCCCGTGAGCGAGACCTGCGACAGCTCGTCGTTCAGGCTGGCGATGGTGCCGCCCCAGCCGCAGCCGACGTCGAGGATGCGCTGGCCGCCCTGCACGCGCGCCGCCGCGCAGACACGCTGGCTCATGCGCTCGGCCGCCTGCGCGAAGCCCGTCATCGAGTCGTCGGCGCGATCGTGCTCACCCCAGTAGCCCCAGTGGACGTAGCGACCGAAACCCGTGGAGAGCTCCGGGTGGCCGTGATCGAGCCGATCGAGCAGGACGTCGAAGTAAGGCAGGTCTATTTTCACGGTCGCGCGCGACGGTCTCGCCGCCCGCCGAGCAAGTCAAGTCGCGACGCTTGCGATCGGGCGTTTTGGCGCCATAACTCTGGCAGGGTAGCGATGAAGATCGTGATCGCCGGCGGCAGCGGACAGGTCGGGACCATCCTGGCGCGCGCCTTCCGCAAGCGCGGCGCTGATGTCGTGATCCTCAGTCGCAGCGCGGCGGGCGGACCGGGTCGCGGCGCGCGCTGGGACGGCAAGACGCTCGGGCCGTGGACGGCGGAGCTCGACGGCGCTGCGGCCCTCGTCAACCTGACGGGCCGCAGCGTCAACTGCCGTTACAGCGCCGCCAATCGCCGCGCCATCATCGACTCACGCGTCGACTCCACGCGGGTGCTCGGTGAAGCGATCGCGCGCTGCAAGGTGCCGCCGGCAGTGTGGCTGCAGGCGAGCACGGCGACGATCTACGCGCACCGCTACGACGTCGCCAACGACGAAGCGAGCGGCATCATCGGCGGAAACGAGCCCGACGTGCCGGAGACGTGGCGCTTCAGCATCGAGGTGGCCAAGGCCTGGGAGCAGGCGCTGGACGAGGCGCCTGCCACGGCCACACGCCGGGTAAAGCTCCGCGCCGCCATGATCATGAGCCCCGATGCCGGAGGCGTGTTCGATACCCTGCTCGGCCTCGTGCGGCGCGGCCTGGGCGGCGCAGCGGGCGACGGCGAGCAGTACGTCTCCTGGATCCATCACCGCGACTTCGTGCGCAGCGTGGAGTTCTTGCTCGAGCGCCCCGAGCTGGACGGAGCGATCAACGTCTGCTCGCCGGGTCCCGTGCCGAACGCGGAATTCATGCGCGCGCTGCGCGACGCCTGGGGTGCTCGGTTCGGGCTGCCTGCCAGCCGCTGGATGCTCGAGGTCGGCGCGTTCTTCCTGCGCACGGAGACCGAGCTCGTGCTGAAGAGCCGGCGGGTGGTGCCCGGCAGGCTCCTGCAAGCGGGTTTCGAGTTCGAGTTTCCGAGCTGGCCCGAGGCGGCCGCCGAGCTGTGTCAGTCCGTCAGGACGGGCACCGACGAGCCCGACGAGCCCGACGACGAAGTCGTCACCGACGTGGCGGCTTTGCCGATCGAAGACTCGATCGATCTGCACGGCTTCCAGCCGCGCGACGTGCCGGCGGTGGTCGCGTCGTACCTGGAGGCGGCCGCCGAGAAGGGGTTCGTCGAGGTCCGCCTGATCCACGGCCGCGGCAAGGGGGTGCAGCGTGCGCGGGTGCAAGCGCTGCTGGGCACTCACCCGCTGGTCGAGAGCTTTCGTGACGCACCGGCGTCACGCGGCGGCTGGGGTGCCACCGTCGTGGAGCTCAAGGCTCAGCGCGCGAATCCGACCTTGGCGTCGTAGACGAGGCGGCCGAGGTCGGGATCCTGGATCTCGATGCTGTACTCGTTGGGTACCCCGAACTCGACCTTGGTCAGGCCCTTGAACAGCTGGCGCTTGCCCTTGCCGTGACCGACGGTGGTCATGGTCACGCGCAGGGGCGTGCTCACGTCGAGCTCGACCCGCGTGCTGTGTGTCTCCAGCAGCTCCTCGCCCTTGCGCTTGTAGGTCACCCACCACAGCCGGCCGTCGTCGTCTTCCCTGAAGCGGATCACGTCGGCGGTGAAGCGCTCGCGGACCTTGCCGAGACACTCGGCGCGCTTGGCCTCGCTCTCACCGGCCTCCGCGTTGCAGCTCTCCGATGCCCGCTGGTAGGCGTCGGTCAACGGGTAGTCGACGGCGAAGACCACGCCCGGGTGCGTCAACCCCTTGAGCACCGCCGCTGGCGAGCGCTCGGGGTCGTGCTGCGCCTCGTGAGCGGCGTGCTCCTCGAAGACCTTGGCTTGAGTGTGCGGCTCCGTCGACTTGGCACCGCCTTCGACGCCCCTTCGTAGTTCCACCCAGTTCCGAGGCGACGATGTCTTTGGCTCGGCCCGAGCGGTTTCCGGCGCGGCTGCTTCCGGCTTGGAACGCCCGCCACAGCCCAGGGCCGCCGCGAGCGCGAATACACTCGAGGCGACCATCACACTGCTCCTGCACATGACGATGAATCCCCTTCTCTTGCGTGACCAATTGTGAGCGACCGCCTCCTAGGTCCGCACGAGTCCCTACCCCGTCAAGTGTTGCTAATTGTAGCGCGCGAAACCGCGCAGCTCACTCAGCTGCCGAGCTGGGCTTTGAGGCGCTGGTCGACGTCGGACTCGGCGATGCCGATCGCCTCGGCCACGGCGCTGAGGTAGCTGCGCTCCTCGGCCACGACCTCGCCGTCCGCGCAGGCCGCCTCGATCAACAGACGAAAGGCTTCGTCCTGTGCTTCTTTGGGCAAGCCGCGCATCTCGGTCGCGGCCTCGGCGCTGTCGACCAGCGGGAAGATCACGTCACGATTGGTGTCGGACAGGCCGAACTTCGCGATCATGCGATCAACGAACGCCTCTTCCTTCTCGTCGAGTACGTCATCCGTGATCACGATGCCTGCTACGAGCTGACAGATCTTCTGGCGCGTCGTTTGGTCCATTCTGCCTTTTCTAGCGGATCCGCCGCGCGCGATCTACGGGTCGCGCAGCCGACAGTCGCCTACATACAGTGCCGTCAGTGGCCGGTCTGTGAATGTGGCGCAGATACCGGCTTGGACTGCGGAGAACCACGCTCGCGCAAGAAGATCGACAGCACGACGATGGCCAGCACCGCGAGGAACTCACTCTGCCAGTTCTGCAGCGACTCGTACCGGAACTGCGCCGAGACGAAGTACTCGCCGACCCGGAGGGGCGCTTCACCGTGCAATGCGTTCTCGGCATTGACGTGCTTGAGGCCGCTCACGCCATGCGGTTCTCGAACAGCGCTTCCAGGAAGTGCCCACTCACGACGTAACTTCGTAGCGGGATCGTTGCCTGGCCGTGCTCGGCGAGCTCGTTGTTGTAGCCGGCCGTGCCGACGAACAGCGTGCCCACCGCGAAGGCCAGGAACAGGGCGCCCGTGGTCAGCGCCAGGCCGTTGTCGCGCAAGGCCTTCTTGGGGCGATGCCAGGAGAGGTGTTCGCTGGCGTCGTGGCTGACGCTGGCGGTCGCCATGTCCGTTCGCTCCTTCCCGATTGTGATTGCGAGGAACGTGCCGGAGCAGACGAGCAATCCGTCTGGTTCGAGACTTGCACCACCAGAGGGTCTCGGGAGGTACGATGCAATCGCAAGCACTCGCACCACGCGGCGGGAGCGGCAGGACAGGCGGCCTGATCGGCTGGCTCAGCCTGGGTCTCGGGCTGACTCAGGTCGTGGCCCCCGGCGCCGTCACCCGCCTGATCGGCGCGCGCGACAACGAGCGCAGGCGCACGATCGTGCGCGCGATCGGGCTCCGCGAGATCGTGGTGGGACTCGGCTTCCTCACGCAGGGCCACGCGCGCTGGCTCTGGGCTCGTGTTCTGGGCGATGCCCTGGACCTCGCCTTGCTGAGCAGGACTGCCGTCAGCGGCAACGCGAAGGCCGGCAGGCTCGCTCTCGCCAGCGCCGCCTTGGTCGGCGTCGGCTGGTTGGATGCCCAGCACGCACGCGAGCTCGGACGGGAGCGCCACGGCGTTTCGCAGCGCCGCCTCGACCTTGGCGCTGTCGTGACGATCAGCTGCTCGTGCGACGAGGTCTACTCCTTCTGGCGCGATTTCCAGAACCTGCCTCGCTTCATCAGCTACCTCGAGGCCGTCAGGGCCCAGAACGGCCACTCACGCTGGTGGGCCAGGGCTCCCGCCGGCATCGAGCTCAAATGGGACGCAGAGATCACAGTCGATAGACCCGGCGAGGTCATCGCCTGGCAATCGCTGCACGGCTCCGAGCTGCCCAATCGGGGTCTGGTGCGCTTCAAGCCTGCGCCCGGCGGCCGCGGCACGGAGGTGCATCTGGCGCTGACGTTCGAGCCCCCAGGTGGGCGGCTGGGCGTGGCAGTGGCCAGACTGCTCGCCAAGATCAGCGAGCAGAAGCTCTACAACGATCTCAGGCGTCTGAAGCAGCTGATCGAGACCGGCGACGTGGTGCGCTCCGACGCCAGCATTCACCGGGGGCCGCACCCGGCCCGACCCTCCCGTGGACCTCTAGCGCAGAGGTAGGTGCGAAATGAAGGCGAATTGCTGGTACGGCAAGGAGAAGGTGCGGGTCGAGGAGGTCCCGGATCCGGCGCTGCTGAGCGCGCGTGACGCCATCGTGCGCGTCACATCGACCGCGATCTGCGGCTCGGATCTGCACCTCTACAACGGGCTCGTGCCCACCATGGAGAAGGGCGACGTGCTCGGTCACGAGTTCATGGGTGAGGTGGTGGAGGTCGGCTCGGCCGTCGTCAACCTCAAGGTCGGCGACCGCGTCGTCGTGCCCTTCCCCATCGCCTGCGGTAGCTGCGCCGCATGTCAGCAGGACGAGTTTTCGTTGTGCGAGAACTCGAACCCCAACGCCTGGATCGCAGAAAAGATGTGGGGCCACTCGCCGGCAGGGCTATTCGGCTACTCACACATGCTCGGCGGCTACGCCGGAGGTCAGGCCGAGTACGTGCGCGTGCCCTTCGCCGACGTCGGGCCGCTGAAGGTTCCAGCCGAGCTCTCGGACGAGCAGGTGCTGCTCCTGTCCGACATCTTTCCGACCGGCTACATGGGCGCGGAGATGTGCGGCATCCAGCCGGGCGACGTGGTGGCCGTCTGGGGCGCTGGCCCCGTGGGACAACTCGCCGTGGCCAGCGCTCGTATGTTCGGCGCCGAGCGCGTGATCGCGATCGACCACATCGGCTATCGCCTGAAGATGGCGCAGGGTAGTGCGGGCGCCACCGACGTCATCGACTACGACGAGCGCGACGTTCACCAGGCGCTGATGGAGCTCACGGGCGGGCGCGGACCCGACGCCTGCATCGACGCCGTCGGCATGGAGGCCCACGCTCACGGCCCGATGTACGCCATCGATCGCGCCAAGCAGGCCGTGATGTTCGAGACCGATCGTCCGCTGGCGCTGCGGCAGGCCATCCGAGCCTGCAAGAACGGCGGCACCATCGCCATCATCGGCGTCTACGGCGGCTTCATCGACACTTTTCCCATTGGTGCGATCGTGAACCGCTCACTGACGATCCGAGCCGGACAGTGCCACGTGCATCGCTACATGCGCCCGCTGCTCGAGCGCATCGCGCGCGGGGAGATCGACCCGAGCTTCGTGATCACGCACCGCTTGCCGCTCTCCGACGCGGCGCAGGGCTACGAGATGTTCGCGCAAAAGCTCGACGACTGCGAGAAGGTGGTGCTGAAGGCCGCCTGACGCTAGCGAGACTGCGCGCGGTGCTGGCGCCAGCAGGTGGGGCAGCGCCAGACCGCGACGCGCTGTCCGCCGGGCTGCTCCTTGAGCGACAGCCGCCAGCCGTGGCGAGCGCTGATCAAGGTGTAGCCCGTATCGGTCGCCGGCGATCGTTCACCGCAGTCGACGCAACTGTGCACGACGGGTTCGAGATTCATACTGTGCATGTGACTCACTTCGGACCAATGTTCTTGCCCCTACCCAAACCGTAAATCAGCGCACCTTGATCGACGACACTGCGTCGTTCCAGTTGTTGCCGGCGTTGCAGCCCGAGCAGGTGTTGTCCACCAGCGTGCTGTCGTCGGCGGTGCGCACCAGTGACTGACCGGTGAAGTTGTCGTTCGAGTACAGCGTCACCGAGCAGCCCGTCGGCACCTTCAGCGACGACATCTGATCGTTGCCAACGCCGAGCTGGGCCAGGGCCGCCATCGTGTAGTCGCCCGGTGGCAAGAGGTCGCTGGCACCGCTGTAGCCGGTGTTCGAATATTGGGTCGCGCCCGAGCAACCGCTGTAGTGCGTGACGGAGTCGACTTCCATCGTCCAGGTCCCGCTCATGCTCTCGCTGGTGGCGTAGCCCAGCACGGCGAACATCGGGCTCGGGTAGTTCGCGGCCACCTCCTCGTGCGCGATGAAGGTCTCCACGCCGGTCGTGATGTCCTTGCGCGTGAAGTAGAGATCGTCACCCAGCATCTCCACCGCGTAGTCGTACCAGGTGCCGAGGGCCACCGCGCTGGCGTCGGTCGACTTCAGGAGCGACGTCGCGTCGACCTCGTTGCAGCAATCGATCCAGGTTCCGTCGTCAGGATCGTTGATGTTGCAGCTGACGCCGCTGACGCCGCCCTTGATCGCGCCGGCGCTGTACTGGTCCGCGCCGCGGTTGCCGAGGTGCTGGAACACGTTCAGCGCTTCGGCGCCCGGCTGGGTCAAACAGGTCGTGGGGTAGCTCGCGCCCCAGAGCTTGAAGGCCGGCGACATGCCGGAAGTGCCGCTGGAGAGCAGGCGGATCCGCGCCACCCATTTGCCGCGGATGAACTCCTTCTTGCCCTTCGACGAGATGCGGTCGCCGACGTTGTTCACCATCTTCAGCGAGAGCACACCGCCCGAGACGGTGGGATTGGCGCCGGAGATGCTCTGCACCTCGCCGTTTTCGACGACGTTCTGGATGGCCCAGTTGTTCGTGTCGAAGCTGTTGAACTGATCCTCGAAGTCCTTGACCCAGTTGGTGATGTGGAAGCGCTGATTGCTGTTGCCGGGATAACAGCTCCACGACTGGATCAGGGCGCCGTCGTTGTTCATGCCGTCGGCGAGGTCCATGCAGACATAGTGCTGCGGATCCATCACGTTCTGCAGGTCGTACTCGTAGTCTCCGTTGAGGTGCAGCCACCAGCGCTGATGCGCGTCCTGGTCGTTGCACGTACGCTGCTCGACCCAGCGGCCGTCGTTGCCGTCCAGCACCCACAGGCACTTGCCGCTGGCCTTGTTCTTGATCGTGTACGAGCCGTCCGGCGCGTAATACGTGAAATCGTAGAGCTGCTTGTTGTCGGTCTGGCACTCGAAGCTCTGGTACTGCGTGGCGTCGACCGTCGAACCACTGGGCACCTCCACGCAGCGACCGAACTTCTTGGGCCTTATCGTGGCGTTGGTCAGGTTCATCGGCAGCTCCAGCCCCTGACTCACCTGTCCCACACTCTCCGTGGAGCCTGAGCTCGAGTCGCTGCTGCCGCCCAGAAACGTCGCGTTTCGCTCACAGCTCGCGCTGCCGAGCGCCGCCATGGCCAAGACCAGCGCAGTGAGTCCGCTCGAGCTCGGCCGACGGATCGCCGAAAGTCCCGCTTGCATGCCGTGGTGTTCGTGATCGTTCTTCATCGTCAGTTCTCTCTCGTGCGTTGGTTTCACTGCAGCGAACCGTCAGTACCCGTCTCGTGTTTGATCCAGTCGACGTCCATGCCCCACTCGCCGTTCATCGCATCGCTCGTGATCTTGGCGTAGTTGAGGATGGCGAACATCGGCTCGGCGAAGCGACCGTCGATCTGCTGCGAAGCAATCACGACGTTGTCGAGCGTGATGTAGAGGTCGTTCTTCACGATCTCGGACGCGTACTCGTGCCACTCGCCGATGCCGTCACCGGTGTTGTCGTTCAGCTGCGTGTAGCCGTGTACCTCCGTTGACGACCACTCACCGTTGTCGCAGCCGAACGGCGACACCTGGGTGATCTGACGACCCGTGTACTTGTTCGGGCCGCTGGAGCCGTAGTGCTCCATGATGTCGATCTCGCCCGAGCCCGGCTTGGGCCAGCACACGTTTTCGTCGGGGTTCGGACCCGGCGCCTGCCACTCGTTGTTGCGGCCCTCGAGCAGCCAGAACGCCGGGAACATGCCGGCCTGACCGCTCGCGGCCTGGTAGCCGCCGTTGTACGCCCACATCCTGATGCGGGCAGTCCACTTGCCGCGCGTGTACTCCCTCTTGTTCTTCGTCACCACGCGACCGGCGAAGTACTTGGTGCTCGGGTGGCTCTGCCCGGTCTTGCTCTTGTTCGCACAAGCGTAGTTCGTGCCGACGTTCTTCAGCTTGATCGTCAGGCGGCCGCTACCGGGCGCGACGTAACGGTAGTTGTTGTTCGCCTCGTAACACTGGATCTCGTTGTTCACCCAGATCAGCTGATCGGACCAGTTGCTCCAGTTGATGTTGGGGGCCGTGTTGGGGCTCTGGTCGTTGAAGTCGTCGCGAAAGTCCTGCGTTGCGGGCGTCTGGATGTGGAAGCGCTGATTCCAGCCGTTGTTGCAGGCGTAGGCCTGGATCTTGGTGCCGTTGGTCATGCCGCCACCCTTGAGATCCATGCACGTGCCGGTGCCGACGTTCTTGAGCTCCCACTCCTTGTTGCCCTTCGAGTTCAGGTACCAGAGCTGCTTGCTGTCACCGCTGTTGCAGGCGCGCTGCTCGACCCAGCGGCTGTTCTGACTGTCGGTGACCCACAGGCACTTGTTGCTGGTCAGGTTCCTGATCAGGTGCTTGCCGTTGGCGCCCGGGTCGGTGATGTCGAACTTCAGATTGTTGCTGCTACCGCAGGTGTAGGTGCCGTACTGGATCGCGTCCGCGGTCGAGCCGCCCGGATCGTCCATGCACTTGCCGCCGTTCTTGGGCCTGAGCCACTTGCCGTAGACGTTCATGGCCTGACCGACCTGAGCGACGTTCTCCGTGGGCCCGGCTACGTCCGATCCGCCCTGGGTTCCGTCCATGCAGCCGACGGACGCGATCGCCGCCAGCGCCGCCACGACGACGCCCGCGCCGGTCCCCGTGAGCGCTTGGTGCCTGGTGTGTGATGAGTGCTCTTTCTTCATCGTCAGCTCTTCCTCGCGTGAACGCCGCGCCAATCAACAGCAATCGGCGTGCCGCGATGTCTCGAGTCGAGAGCTAGCGATTTCTACCGAGCAATCTCGTTTGCGCACTTTCGGCGTTGCGCAGGCGCGTGCGCAACTGAAGCAATCGGCTTGCGCAGCTTGCGCACGTGTTTCCGTGCCGAAGTCGGAATAATCGTTCTATTTTTCGGCGATCAACGCGCTGCTCGTCGACGCGTCACGGCAGCAGCACGACATCGTCGATCCAGAGATCGATCGAGATGTTCGGCGCCCACGAGACTTCCATGCCGAGCAGATCGCTGGCCTTGAGTCCCGGTTCGATCTTGCCCCAGCCCTTCTGGCCGAGCTGAGCGAACACCAGCACGTACTGCTTGAAGTCGTTGGTGAGCGTGAGATCCACGCCGAAATGGTCTAGGCAGTCCCCGGTGCCGGCGTCGGCGTCGAGGCATTCTTCGCCCATGGGGTCGGTGTTCATGTCCGGGAAGTTCACGCGCACGGCCGTGGCCGAGCCGTCTTCGACCCGAGCGTAAAAGGCGACCGCGGAGTACTCGGCGGCGTCGAACGCCACGCGATCGCCGCTGACGTTGTCCTCGAAGGTGAAGCCGACGCTCGCGCCCCAGCTGGTAAACCCGCTCGCAACGACGTGAACCGCGCGCGCGCTGTCGTCGCGACCATCCGGGATCTGGCCGATCAACTGCAGGATATCGGTCTGCTCACCGTCGGTGGCGTCGTGTGACAGGTACCAGCGACCACGAACCTCACTCGTGAGGAAGAAGACGTTGTTACCGTCTTCCATCGTGTCGAACACGAGCCCGCCGCTGGCGCCGCCGATCGGCACGACGCTGCCGCTGCCCGCCTCGCCCGAGGGCACTCCGCCCGCACCGACGTCGCCGCTGCCGCCTTCGCCGTTGTTCGTGGTGCTGCCGCCGGTGTTGCCGGTGGTGCCGCCGCCGTTCTGATCCGTGCCCCCGCTGCTGCCGCTACCGGAGCCGCCGCCGGCGACGCTGATCGAGGCGCCGCTGCCGCCGCTGGCGCCGCTGTTGCCACTGCCCGCGCTGGCGCCCGAGCCCGACCCTGCGCGCTCCAGTTCGTTGCCGCCCTTGAGCAGCGAGGGATCATAAACGGCGCAAGCGAACGGCACTAACCATCCGCCCACGACCACGAATTTGTGTAGGGCGCGGGACATCGACCGACTCCTGGCCTTCTGAGGCATGACTAGCCGCCGAATGTCGTCAGCGAACGGTCATTTCTCCTCACAACGGTGGCTGTTTCGTAACCAAACCATCGTGACATGCGCAGCATGCCCGGCCTGCTTCGCGGATGTTTCAGCCCCGATCCAAAGGTTCAGCGAGCGCAGCTCGCGGCGGAGAGATCGAGGTACGTCTCTCCCAAGGACGTGAGCGAGCCGCCATCATCCACGAGACGTGCGCTGGGCAGTGGCTCACCGCTGAACCACGCGTAGCGATAGACGCTCGGCGCGTTCTCCAAGAACGGAATCGCCTCGCGCATGTACGCGAGCTGCCCCGCCGGCGACGTGTCACCGCCGTACGCACAGGCAAACTCCGTCAGCCAGATCGGCTTGCCGAAGCTCTCGAACTGACCGAGGTACCACTCGAGTGACTCGCGATCGCAGTTGTACCAGTGCACCGCGACGTAATCGACGCGGCAGCCCTGACACTGCGCGAAGAAATCACTGAGGTAGTCCACGGGGTTGGTGTCGTGGCAGGGGCCCGTGCCGGCCGCGTCGTCGCCACAGAAGTTCACCGCGGGCGACACGAGCGCCAGGCCGTGCTGATCGGCGATGGCCTGCACGCGAGGCCAGAGCGCGGCGGCATCGGAGGCGCTCAGGTTGGCCTGTTCGAAGAAGTTCGGCTCATTGAAACCCAGCAAGAAGCGCGCGTCGGCTCGCAAGCCCTGCCCGACGCGAGCGTCGTCGAAGACCCCGCCCCAGACCATGGGCACGAACTCGAGGCCCTCGGCAACCGCCTGGGCGTCGGCGCCCCAGTTGTACCAGAAGGCCAGGCGCGAAAGGTCGGGGGACGTGGCCGCGCGACCGCCCCAGGCGAGGCCTCGCTTGCAACTGGCGGGACCTGACGCCGATTCGTCGTCACCACGGCCGCAGCCGAGCACGAAAACGACCGAAAGCAACGCGAGCGCCCGAGACAGAGTCCTCATGGTCTCCCGTGTAGTGTCCAGCCGCCCCGAAATTTTCACGGATAGAAGTTCTGCACGACCCAGAGCTCGCCCGACCCCGTCCTGAACATGCCGCAAGCCACGCTGCGGAAGTTCCTGTCCATCATGTTCGTGTAGTGGCCGTGCGCGGCGCCAGGGCCCGGTCCTTCGGCGAACATCATCGCCAGACAGCGCTCGATGACGTCCTCCGGCGCACCCGCCCAACCTGGACACTCGTTTTGCGCCCGCTCGCCGCACTGGCCGAAGGCCCCGTGCGCCGTGCGTGTGACGGAGTCCGAGCGAGCCTCGCCGTCGCCGCAGCCCTCGCGATCGGCTCTTCGCGACACCGGCGCGATACCGCTGCGCGCGCGGTAGTCGTTGGTGCGCGCCACACAGAGCTGGCGCGCCTGCTCGAAGGCGTCACTGCTCGGCTGCTGCGGAGCGGGAGCGGGCGCGGCGGCGGGCGTTGGAACGGGCGCAGCCACGGGAGGTGCGGCCGGAGCAGCGCCCGGGAGACACGCCTGACCGAGCCAGGTCGGCACACACTGCGCGCCCGCCTTGCAGTCGGCGCTGCTGGTACAGCCGCCACAACGGCTCGACAGGCAGCGTCCGAACGGACACTGGAGCTCGGCGTCGCTGACGCAGGGAAAGCCGAGCGCAGGCGCCATCGCCCCAGCGGGGGTGGCGGCAGGCGCCGGTACACCGCCGGGAGCGCCCGCGGGCGCAGGTCCCGGCGCCGGATACGCCGGGTACGTGGCGTAGGGCTGGGGCGGCTGCTCCTTCTTCTTGCACGCCACCGCCAGGACAGCGACGGCGACGACGATCAGCGAACGAAGGAGGGAAACACCCATGCGCCCGCCAGCATACACCGGGTCACGCGATCTCGTCCGGCGCTCCCAGAACCAACAATGCGGCAAATCAGCCGCTTTTCTAGGAGCCGTGCTCACGGGCTGCCTTCACCTCCCTGACGTCGACCGCGAGGTCGTCGATCACGTCGAGCAGCAGGCGCAGCG
>DATLIL010000708.1:0-8420 GCA_035539475.1 Polyangiaceae bacterium | reverse complement strand
GACCGGCTGCGCCAGCGCGACGGCAGGAGCCAGGGTCAGCAGCCAGAAAGCGGTGCCGATTGAGCGCATTTTCATCGCGAAACTCACTCTCCGAAGGCGTGGGCGCCAAGATCCCTGCTCTTGGCCGGACCGAACAGCTTCACCCGGATGCGGGCGATCAGCTGCTTCGCATTTTCGATGGCGAGATAAAAGACCGGAACGACGACCAGCGAAAGCAAGGTCGAGCTGATCACGCCGCCGATGACGGCGATCGCCATCGGTGCGCGAAATTCACTGCCCTCGTTGTTGTTGATCGCGGTCGGCAGCATGCCGAGCACCATGGCGGCGCTGGTCATCAAGATCGGGCGCAGGCGCTCCGGTCCAGCCTCGAGCACCGCCTGCAGCGGCGTCTCGCCGTGCTCGCGCACGCGCACGATCGCGCGGTCGATCAGCAAGATGGCGTTCTTGGTCACGAGGCCCATCAAGAGCACGATGCCGATCATGGCGCCCATGGCCATGGTGTTGTCGGTCAAGAACAGCGCCAGCACGCCGCCGACCAGCGCCAGCGGCAGGGTCAGCATGATCGTCAGCGGGTGGATGAAGCTCTCGAACTGCGAGGCCAGCACGATGTAGATGAAGACCACGCCGAGCAAGAGCGCGATCACCATGTTGGTGTTCGTCTCGTTCATCAGGCGCAGCTGGCCGTCGTAGTCGATGCTCATGCCCGTAGGGAGGGCGAGCTTGGCGATCTGCGGCTGGAACTCGCGGGCCACGTCGCCCAGGGGGCGCCCGATGGGCGTTGCCCAGATCGTGATCTGACGATCGCGGTTCTCGCGCTCGATCACCTGCGGGCCGTCGCTGCGCTTGAAGTTCGCCACGTCGGCGAGCTTGATCGGGCCGCGCCGAGTCTGCAGCGTCATGTTGGCGAGCGCGCTCTCGTCGCCGCGGTAGCTCTCGTCGAGGCGAACGCGGATCGGGATCTCGTCGCCGTCGCGCCGCAGGTTGCCGCTCTCGTCGCCTTCCACGGCGGTGCGCAGCGCCATCGCGACCTCGGTCAGGCTCAAGCCCCGGTCGGCGGCGCGCTGGCGATCGAGCTGGACCGAGACCTCGGGCCGGCCCGGCGAATAGCGCACCTGGATGTCCTCCACACCGGGCGTGCTCTTCAAGATCTTCTCGATCTTGCTCGAGGCGTCCTCGATCTTTTTGTAGTCCTCGCCGCGCACGTTGATCATGATCGGCGCTTCGGTGGCCGCGCCCTCGACGAACGCCGGGTCGGCCACGGTGAAACGTGTGCCTTCGGGCAGAGATTTCGCGGCCAGGCGGCCGTGCTGCTTGAGGTCGGCGAGCTTTTCGCTTCGGTCCTGCTTGTTGCTGACGACGACGCGCCACTTCACCTTGTTGGGCTCGCCGTCGACGCCCAGCGTGGCGAAGGCGACCTTGATCTCGGGGTGCTTGAGGAGCTCGTCTTCGACCTTGGCCGCCTGCGCGACCGTCTCCTCGAGCGCCGTGCCGGCGGGCAACTCGGCCTCGATCACGAACTGACCGCGGTCCTCGGAGTTGACGAACTCGTTGCCCATGAGCCCGGTGATGAAGCCCATGAACACGAAGCTCAGCACCGCCAGCCCGCCGATCACGATCTTGCGCCGCACCGCCCAGCCGAGCAGCGCGGCGTAAGTGTCCTCGACGACCTGGAAGAACCACTCGAACGGCTTCTTCACGACGTCGAACAGGGTCTTCTTCTGGTCCAGGCTCTTGGAGAAGCGCGAGGACAGCATCGGGTCGAGGGTGAAGGCCACGAACAACGAGAGCACCACCGCGACCGAGATGGTGATGCCGAACTGGCGGAAGAACTGGCCCACCATGCCCTCGACGAAGGCGACCGGGAGGAACACGGCCACGATGGTCAGGGTGGTGGCGAAGACGGCGAGGGCCACCTCCTTGGTGCCGTCGAGCGCGGCCTGCATCGGTGGCTTGCCCATCTCCAGGTGCTTGAAGATGTTCTCGCGCACCACCACGGCGTCGTCGATCAAGAGGCCGATGCACAGCGACAGCGCCAGCAGCGACATCATGTTCAGCGTGTAGCCGAGCAGGTACATGAAGAAGAACGTGCCGATCACGCTGGTCGGCAGCGCCACCGCGCTGATCAGCGTGGAGCGCAGGTCCATCATGAAGATCAGGATGACCAGAATGGCCATCAGACCGCCGAATACGATGTCGTGCTCGACCTGCTGCGCGTTGTTCTCGATGAAGCGTGCCTGATCGATGATCAGCGATGCGGTCAGGCCCTTGGGAAAATCCTTCTCCAGCTTGGCGAGCTTGGCCTTGACCAGGTGCGACACCGCGACGGTATTTTCACCCGACTGCTTGCGGATCTCGAAGGTGACGGCCTCCTGGCCGTTGACGCGCGCCCGGGTACGCATTTCGGCGAAGCCGTCGACCACCTGGGCCACGTCGCGCAGGCGCACGGTGGAGCCGTCCGCGGCCGTGGCCACGATCGTGTTGCGCACCTGCTCGATGTCCGTGAACTCGCCGATCGTCCGTACGCCGACCTCGCGCGAGCCTTCCTCGAAGCGCCCCGCCGGCACGTTCAGGTTCTCGGCGCGCAGGCGCATGGCGATCGCGCCGGGTGAGAGGCCCAGCGCGTCGAGACGGGCGCGATCCAGGCGCACGCCGACCTCGCGCGTGGCGCCGCCGTTGACCGTCACCGCGCCCACGCCGTCGACCTGCTCGAGCGCCGGGCGAATGACGTCGTCGGCATACTCGCGCATCTCCGACAAGGACTCGCCGCCGCGTAGCGTGTAGGTGAGGATCGGCGATGCGCTGAAGTCGAAGCGGTTGATCGTGGGCTCTTTGGTGCCCTCGGGGAACTTGTAACGGATCTGCGAGACGCGCTCGCGCACCTCGCTGGCGGCGTCCTTGATGTCGCTGCCCAGCGTGAACATGATGAAGGCCATCGACGAGCCTTCACGCGAGAACGTGCGCACGCGATCGATGCCGTTGATGCTGACCACGGCGTCTTCGATCGGCTTGCTGACGAGGGTCTCGACCTCTTCCGGGCTGGCGCCGGGGTAGGGGACCGTGACCACGACGGCCGGGAACGACACGTCCGGGAACAGATCGGTGCCCAGGCGGTTGAAACCGACGAGGCCGAGCACCAGGATGGCCAGCGTCACCATCACGGTGAAGACCGGCCGCCGGATGGCGATGCTCGAGATGTTCACGGCGTGCCCGCCTGGGCCGCGGGCGCGGGCTGGTCCGGCTGAGTGACCGTGACGGCGTGGCCGGCCTCGAACTCGGGCTTGGGCGCCACCACCACGCGATCGCTCGCGCTCAGGCCGAAGCGCACGAGCAGCGTGCCGTCCTTCGCGACCGCGTAGCTCACGCGCCGCAGGGCGAGCTTGTCGCCGTCGACCACGAAGACCTCGTCCTGGCTACCGGGGCGGAGCACGTCGTGCGGCAGCTCGAGCACGGGGATCGGGTCACCGGCGTTGATCTTGCCGCGCACGAAGCTGCCGGCCCGGAGCCTGGGCTCCTTCTTGTTGTCGACGGTGGCCTCGACGCGCACGCGCCGCGTGGCCGAGTCCACCGCACCCAGCACCGTCGTCAGCACACCCTCGACGGTGCCCTGCTCGGTCGTGATCTCGATCTTCGAGCCCTGGCGCACCAGGGCCGCGTCGCTCTCACTCAGCGTGCCCTTGAGCTTGAGGCTGGTCAGGTCGTTGATCTCGAACAGCACGCTGCCCGGAGCCACGACCGAGCCGATGCCGTCGGGAGCGCGCGTGATGGTGCCGGTGAACGGCGCCGTCAGCCGGTGATTGCCGAGGTTGACCTGGACCAGCGCCGCCTGTGCCTTGGCCGAGTCGGCCTGGGCCTGTGCCAGCGCCTTGCTCTGCGCAGTCTGCACGCCGCTAGCCTCGGACAGCGAGCCGCTCTGCACCATGCTCGAGGTGCGGCGCTCGGCGTCGTCGGCCAGCACCAGCTGCGCCTCGGCGGCGCGGATCTGTGCCTGTGCCGCGCGTAGCTGCGCGCTGGTCTCGTTGGCGTCCAGCACGCCGAGCAGGGCGCCGGACTTGACGGTGTCGCCGACCTTCACGCCCACCTTGGCCAGGCGCCCGCCGATCTTGAAACCGAGCTCGGCGTACTGTCCCGCGCTGAGGGTGCCGTCGAGCTCGACCACCGGGGTCCAGGTCTTGGAATGGGCGGTCGTGACCCGCACCTTGGGCGGAGCCTTGGCCAGTGCAGCGTTTTTCTGCGCGTCCGACGCGCGCTGCTGGGCGATGGCTTCTTTCTTGCCGGTAGCGCTGACGACGCGGACGCCGATCCAGCCCACCAGGGAAAGCGAGAGCGCGACCGCGCCGATGATCCCAACGAGCGGAGCTTTGCGCGGGCGGTCAGTAGCGAGTGTGGTCGGGTGTTCGGATGGCATGATGCTCGTGGCTTGTCGCTGCTGCATGGCGAAACGGTTGGTGAGTGGGACCCTCGAAGCTCAGGCGGATCGGGGCGCCTTCTGCAGCCTCGGAGCGGGAGGGACACCCGACGCGGCTGGAAGTTCCGAACCATGGATGCGTTCGGCCAGAGCGATGAGCTCCGGAGTGCCGAGCGCGTGAATGACGAACAGGTGCGCCTGCAGCATCAGTGCCCGCAGGTCCGGCTTCTTCTTCTCGCGCAGCATCTGGCAGGCGAGGCGATCGAAGCCGCCGGAGCAAAACTTTGCAGCCAGCGCCGGCTCGAGGTCGGGTCGGTAGTAGCCGCGCTCGATACCGAAGACGAACAGCGTCTCGACCTGCTTCTCGATGCGCTGGACGAACATCTCTTTCAAGTGCTGGTAGTCGGCCGAGCCGCCGCCTTCGAGCAGCACCAGGGCCATGATGGCGCGGTGCTTCCAGACCACGTCGAAGACCTTGATGTCCTGCTCGAGCCAGTGCGAAACGAGATGCTCGAGACCGCGCTCGTACTGTGCCTCGACGTTGGCGTGCCCCTGCGCGACGATCGCTCCGACCTCGCTGAGCGCCTCCGAGAGGATCTCGGTGAAGGCCTGCTCCTTGCTCTGGAAGTGCAGGTAGAAGGCGCCTTTGGACATGCCGGCCGCCTGGGTGATGTCTTCCACCTTGGCGCGGTCGAGCCCCTTCTCTACGAAGGTCTTTCGGGCTGCGCCAAGGAGGCGGGCTCGGGCCTGGGGGTCGCTCGGACGGGGCATTGGGCGGGTTCTGTGACTGAACGGCTGGTCAATGACCAGCGGGTCAGTGACTGGCAAGTCAATAAAGCGCTGGCCTCTGAACGTCAAGACCAACGGCATCCGTAATTTTGCGTGTTTTGTCGGCTCTCGCCGGCGCGGCCGGCCTGGCTGAAATCGCCCAAACAGGTAGGGCGGAGGGGCTGCCTGACCAGCCCTCTGGACTATCTTTGAGACATGTTTCGCTGGCCCGAGCTCAAGTCTCAGATGCCCAAACCCGAGAACGCGCTGCCAGGCCGAAAGGACGCCATGCCGGTACCCGAAAAACACTTCGTGCTCGGCACCAGGCTGGCGCCGCCCTTTCCCGAGCACCTGAAGCTGGCGTTGTTCGGCATGGGCTGCTTCTGGGGGGCCGAAAAGAAGTTCTGGCAGCTGCCCGGCGTCTACTCGACGTCGGTGGGTTACGCCGCCGGCTACACCCCGAACCCCACGTACAAGGAAGTGTGCGGCGGCGGCACCGGACACAACGAGGTGGTGCGCGTCGTCTACGATCCCGCGAAGGTGAGCTACGGCGAGCTACTGCGTGCGTTCTGGGAGAATCACGATCCGACCCAGGGCATGCGTCAGGGCAACGACGCTGGCACTCAGTATCGCTCCGGCATCTACACCTACGGTGGCGAGCAGCAGCAGGCGGCGGAGCAGAGCCGCAAAGAGTACGAGCAAGCGTTGAAGCGCGAGGGCTACTCGGCCATCACCACGGAAATCGTGCCGGCGCCCGAGTTCTATTACGCCGAGGACTACCACCAGCAGTACCTGGCCAAGAATCCAGGCGGCTACTGCGGGCTCGGCGGTACCGGCGTGGCCTGTCCGGCGGGTATCGGCGGCGCGGCCTGAAGGATCTGTAGCTCGGCTCGAAATCCGCCCATGTCGACGCTGCTGACGGCCTCGACCGAGAGGCCCAGTGCGCGCGCCCGTCTCGTCGTCAGCTCGGGTAGTGGAGAAAGCCAGACCAGTCGTCCGCCGGGTGCGAGCAGGCGCGCCGCGCGCCCGACGAAGGCGCCGAGCAATTCGCGCAGCGAACCGTCGCGAGCGACGCGGCGCCCCATCGGAGGATTGGTGAGGATCAGCGTCACGCCGGCGGGGGCGTGGGAGAGGGCGTCCGCCTGGACCAGCTCGTAACGCGCGACGCTCGCTGCCGCCAGGTTGGCGCGCGCCGCATTCAGCGCGCGTGAGTCGAGATCGGTGCCGATGAGCCTGGCGTATGGCCCGAGCAGCGCTCGCTCCACGAGCTCGAGACCGCTGCCCACGAACGGATCCCAGACCACGTCGTCCGGACGTACCCGTGCGGCGCGAGCGAGCGCTGCGGCGAGTGTGGGGTGAGACGCCGCGGGGACGTCCGCCCGACGGTAGCCGAAGCGCGGATCGTCGAACGCGCGCGGGACGAGCAAGAGGCCGCCCTCACCCAGGTCGTCTTCGACCACGACCTCCCACGGTGCCTGCTGCGGGTCGTTGGTGAGCTCGACGCCGCGCGCCGCGACGAGCTCGGCCGTCTTCCACGTCGACGCACGACGGTGGCCCCCGGCGGCGTGTGCCAGCCGGAAGCGCAGCGGCCCTTCGCTCCAGGCTCGCATCAGCTCGAGCGTGCTGCCGGCGGCGAGCAGGTCGGCGACGCCTTCTGGGGTGCTCGCTCTCGGCGCCGGCGCAACCACCCTGAGCCCGAAGTCGAGCGCGGTGCGCGCGATCAAGAGCTCGCCCAGCGTGCCTTCGTGCGAGAGCTCGAGCGCCGAGGGCGAGAGCAGGCGAACGTCGCCGAAACCCGCGAGCTCCTCGGCGGCGAAGCGCGCCAGGCCCGTTCGGGTACGAGCCACGACGCGTGCGACCCGGGGCAAGCGAGCGTCGAGCAGCACGCGGCTCGTCTGCACGCGTAGCTCCCCGCGCTGGAGCTTGAGCCGCGCCTGCGCGACGCGCCGTGCGAGCTCGATATCCTCGCTTCCGAGCTTCGCGAGAAACACCAGCGCCGCGCTGCCGCCGACGTTGCCCAGGGCCTCGACCAGTGCTCGCTGGAGCGGGAGGTCGGCGCCGGCGAAGGCGGCCAGGAGCCCAGCCTCGACGTCGGGTCCGGAGCTGCCGTGTTTTCCCAGGCCGCGCGCCGCCCAGCGCCGGACGCGCAGGTCTTCGTCCGCGAGCGCAGCGAGCTCCAGCGCCTGCGCTCGTGGATCGTCCCCGCAGCGGGCGATCAGGCGGAGCAGGCGAATGCGCGTTGCCGCCGAGGCCTGGCCGAAACGAGCCGAGGCGTGCTCGAGCGCAGCGCGCCCGGCGCGCGCGATGACCCGCGTCAGCCGCTCGGCGGTGGCGTCGTCGCAGCTCTCGAGCAGCTCCAGCAGCGCAGGCAGGTGACGCTCGCCCGGCGTGAAGCCGGGGTCGGCCAGGGCTCGCGCCACGTCGAACGTCATCGCCGTCCTCTTTGGCAGGTCGCCGCGGCACCGTCCAGTTGCGGAGCTGCCACCCCGGATCTACTGAGGCGCCGATGCCCACCAAGCTCGCGCCCTGGAAGGTGCTGGAGGACAAACCGCTCGTCGCGCGGCAATGGCTCGAGGTGCGCGAGCAGCGCATCGCCCTGCCGCACGGCGGCGAGATCGACGCCTTCCACCTGATCAAGGGGCCCGACTGGGGCGCCGCGCTCGCGCTCACCGATGCGTCGGAGGTCGTGATGGTGCGGCAGTACCGGCATGGCTTCGGCGGCGTGAGCGTGGAGCTGCCGGCCGGAGTGATCGAAAAGGACGAAGCGCCGCTTGCAGCGGTTCAACGCGAGCTACTCGAGGAGACGGGCTTCGTTGCCCGCGAGTGGCATCCGTTGCTCAGCGTCCAGACCGAGCCCGCGCGACACACGACGCGGGCACATTTCTTCTGCGCGCTGGGCGCGCAGCGCGTGGCCGAGATCAAGCTCGACGCCAGCGAGCACATCGAGACCTTTCTCGTCCCCGCGCCCGAGCTCATGGCGATGCTCGAACGCGGGGAGATCGTGCACGCGGTGCACATCGCCGCCATCCTGACGGCTGTGCAGCGCGGACTGTTTCCGGCTTAGCGCCTACGCCTACCGCGCAGCAGCGCTGCCAGACCGAGCAGCGAGAGCCACGCTGCCGAGCTCGAGCTCGGGCCGCCGACGCTGCAGCCGCCCTTGTCGCTGCCGTCGTCGGCGCCGAGGTCGGGACCACCGGACGAGGTCGTCGGATCGGCCGGCGCTCCTTCGCCGAGGCCCGCCTGGGAG
>DATLIL010000707.1:0-4371 GCA_035539475.1 Polyangiaceae bacterium | reverse complement strand
ATCACGCTGCGTACGCCCGCGCCCGACAACGAGTGGTTCGGGATCACGTTTCGAACGTCGAAGACGCTCTTGCGCTTCGAGGGTGGACAGCCAACGCTCCCGAGCGGCGCGCGCTTGACGCTCGCCAGCGAGGACCAACGTCGCGAGCTGTTCCAGATGAGGCGCCGCGAGAACGAGGAGACCAGCTTCGTGTACCCGTCGGTCTCGTACACGCTCAGCGAAAGCGATCTCCTGCCGCCGACGCCGTAGGGCGGCATTCTTGCGCTTTGCGGGCCCTGAACTAAGGTGGCGGGCATGTCTATCTGGCACGGGCCGTTTCAGCTCGATCTGGTCAAGCAGCACAGCCAGGACACTCTGATTTCGCATCTGGGCATCGAGTTCGTCGAAGCCGGCGACGACTACCTCACCGCGAAAATGCCGGTCGACGCTCGCACCCACCAGCCGGCCCGCATGCTTCACGGCGGCGCTTCGGTCGTACTGGCCGAGACGCTCGCCTCGTGGGCCTCGAGCT
The DNA here is from genome assembly GCA_035539475.1 of Polyangiaceae bacterium. Taxonomy (GTDB): domain Bacteria; phylum Myxococcota_A; class Polyangia; order Polyangiales; family Polyangiaceae; genus PMG-095. Next base: position 3,860 of record DATLIL010000707.1, on the reverse strand, counting down.
TCGTGGTGGATCGCGAGAAGCACCACTGCGTCGGTCTCGAGATCAACGCGAACCACGTGCGCGCCGTCGGCTCGGGCTGGGTCATCGGCACCGCGCGCCCCGTTCATTTGGGCCGCTCGACTCACATCTGGGAAGTGCGCATCACGGACGAATCAGCGCGCCTCGTCTGCATCTCGCGCATCACCATGGCGGTTCTGGCCATGGCGAATCGCTACGGCAACCCGCAGCCTTAGTTACTCCGCGGCGCACTCGGCGATCGCGTCGTCTTCGAAGTAGATCGAGGATGGTGCCGCGCACATGAGTACGTGATGATGTAGTGGAGGCGCCGGCAGCAAGACCGGAAATCACCTCGGCGGGCGTTTTGGTCGGTTCGAGGGGAGCGCCACCGAGCCGCGTGCGTTCCATAGCACGCGGGTCTTGCTCGGCGTCCACTCGAGGCCCCTCGGGCCGTCCAGGATCAGCGCGGTCCGCGGTGTGCTCGGTCCTGAGCTCAAGCCGACATCGACTGCAATCAACCGACCTCCTGCCAGGAGGAGCACCCTGCCTGCCGCGCCACCCGCCAACGACTCGGTTTGCGTGTGACCGACGATCATGCGCGCCGCTCCCAGTTGCCGGAGCGTGCGGTTCAGGCTGGCGCGTGCCTTCACGCCGCCACGTACCAGGCTGCGATCCCAGAGTGGCCCCGTTGGATTGCGAAATACGCTCTTCTTCGGCAGGGACCAGAGTCCGTTGCCGGCTCGTGTCCACGTGTCGCGCGCCAGCTCGTTGAGGCCAGCGACCCCGAGCTCAGCCCAATCCGGCAGCAAGCCGGCGTGTACGAACAGACAGCCGTGCGCCTGGTACACCATCGGGAGCGCCCGTAGCGCGCGCCCCAGCTTTCCGCGCGGTCCAAGCTCCTTGCGGAGCGCAGTGCGGCCAGGCACGTGCTCGATTTTCCAGGCTTCGAGCCGCGGCTGGATAGGCAAGAGGATGCCTTTCGGGCGCTGGCGAACGAGGCGCTTCATGGCTCGTTCGACTCGGTCAGGCCACGCGCGCCGCTCCCGCGCGCTCGCAAAGCTGAGGTATTCGCCCTCGGTGCAATAACCTTCGTGACCCAACGCGCTCATCACCTCGTGGTTCCCGAGCAGCACCGTCACCTTCCCACCCACCTTGCGAGCCTGCCGTTGCAGTCTCAGCAATAGCCGAAGCGCTTGCAGCCCGCCGTCCCCACGATTGAACAGGTCCCCCATCTGGACGAGCTCGGCGCGCCCCCCACGCCACGCCAGCTCCCTGTTCACGAGCTCCGTCCCACGCAAGATATCGACCAGGACGTCGTAAGCACCGTTCAGATCCCCGATGACCACGATCTTGGAGCTTGTTCGATTCGGCTTCATGGTCTGCGTGCGCCGGGCCAGGATAGCGGAGGCGCCGGGAATTGAGCCGTCTAAACGACGGACGAGGCCCAGACGTCGATCACCCGGCAGCGGAGATCGGCCAAGGCTGCGGACGCGGTCCGGCGTTCCAGTTGTCGTGACGGCCGTCCCAGTAAACGATCTCGGCCTGCGAGGCGTCGAAGCCGTCGAGGGAGTTCAGGTTCACGGAGACGAAATCACCGCCGAGCATCTCGAGGTGGCCCCTGCTGAAGCAATAGACGTGGCAGCGGGCGCAGAAGAAGCGATGTCCGACCTCCGGGGTGCGCGTGAAAGAAGCGAGGGTCGCCTCCTCGCTGAGGAGGGTGAACGCGGCGGGCTTCACCAGGCTGGCCGTGACACCGAGCTTGGTGCACCAGGTGCAGTTACAGCGCGAGCCCTTGGAGAGGTCGAGGACGACCTCGAAGCGAACTTCCCCGCAGAGACAGGTCCCGTGGTGTTTCGAAGCGCTGGTCATGACCCGGACTTTGCCGGGACCGGATGACAGCCGGATGTCAGCTATTGCAAGCTGAGACGCTTCTGCGCGTATCTTTCGCCCGGGGGTTCGCTGGTGGAGGCGCCGGGGCCGTACGGCGCGACGTTGTGCGGGGCGCTAACCCACGCCTCCCAGAACGGCTTCCACGTTGTGTCCGTCAGAGTCGAGCGCGAACGCCGCGTAGTATCCAGCACCGTACGCCGGCCGTGGCCCCGGTCCGCCATTGTCAGTTCCTCCTGCTTCTAGTGCTGCTCGATGGAAGGCCATCACCTGCTCTTCGCGTTCGGCTTTGAACGCCAGATGCGCGGGAGCCACGACAGCGCTTGCGTTGAAGTACAGCGCCGGAGAGCCGGGTTTCTTGAACCCTACATAGACTCCGGCGCGAAACCCCGAGCAACCCCAGCCGAGCGGCTTGAGCACTAGCTCATAAAATGACTTCGTTCGTGCCACGTCGGACACCGCGATGCTGATGTGATCCATCGATAACCTCCGCCGTAGCGTGACGTCTCCCGCAGGGGGAGAGTCAAGCGCCTGGTTGCGAGCCGCGCTCCAGTAGATAGCGGAACGTCTCGGCAAGCTGCTGCTCGGCGTGCTGCAATTCACCGATCCGGGTCCGCACCACGCGAAGCTTGGTACCGACGACCTCGAGCATTGCCTCCGGCGCTGGGCACCCGGGTCTCGCGTCCAAGACGAGCGCTAGCACTCGCTTCACCTCCGTGACACCGAACCCCAGACGCCGGCACCGAGCGACGAGGCGGAGCCGCTCCACGTCGCTGGACGAGAACTCACGGTACTTGCCGCGGCGCTGAACCTTGTCGAGAAGCCCCTTCGCTTCATAGTGACGAATCGCTTTCACGGTAACGCCGCTCGCGATGGCGGCCTGACTGATCTTCATACTTGGTACTCCATCTCATCAAGCAAGAACTCGCGGAGCGAAGGTCGTCTTCCCCGCGCCATTCGGACCGGCAAGGATCAAGCTGCTCTTTTGCGCCCGCGCCACTCCGCTTACCCTCACGCTTCGGTTTCGATGCTCGCGACGTTGAACGGATGCACGTAGCGAAACTGCCGCCATTCAGCCGGCGGCTGGTCATCGAGGATGACCCTTGGCTTGGGCAGAGGCACGGCGGTCAAACGGTATTGTTCTTCGTCGTCGCGCACCATCAGGCGCACGACGACGTTGGTATCAAACGCCTCCACGACGGGTGGCGCCTTCGGCGATCGCGCGATCCATGTCCTGCAAACTCACCGGCCCCACGCCGGGTGGCGGACTGAGGCGAGCCGCGAGGAATTCATCGACGGTCAACGAGCGCCGCGGCTCGGCGACGGCTCCCGGCTGCGGCGTATCTTCAGCAGCCTCACGTGCCGCCCGCTCGATGAGCGCAACGCGCTCGTTCAGCGGAAGCCGCCGAATCGTCGCCAGAACCTCGTCGATGTTGCCCATCGACTGAAGCATAGCGCCATCGTCACGCCGCTACCTTAGCCTGGGCACCGGGTTCAATGCCCGCTTGTGACGATTGAATCTCTAATAAATTCAGTGACTTATGGTGCTCGAGCCGTACGAGCTATCGAAGGTGGTCGAGACCGCGCTGGCGCGGCCGTGCTGGCGGTGGGACGTGGTGCAGCAGATCGCCAACGAGCTTCGTAGCAGGGGTGGCGCTGAAGCAAGGCTCGCGACCTCGGTCGGGCTCACTCGCTCGTCGAAGCTATGAGCGCTAGCCCCCTTCGACCGACGGCAACGATGGGAACAAGAAGGGTCACGTCGTGTCCCGAAGCCTGCCAGTCCGTATGTGGCGAGCGTAGCTCCTGTCGGCGAGCGTCGTTTCGAACGCGAAGTCTCTCGCCGCGCGCGCGCTCGGCGAACAGCTTGAACCATGAGCGACCCAGCGCGCGTTGCCGCATTCTCTGGCCTGAACGGGACAGCGCACTCTTGGTCCGTTTCGCAGGGCTTTGCGCGGGACATCGAACAACGCTCGCAG
>DATLIL010000706.1:0-3017 GCA_035539475.1 Polyangiaceae bacterium | reverse complement strand
CAGCGAGGTCCGCCCAGTTGCTGGTACCGGTGATGCGCGCGTCCGAGCCCGAGAGCGCGCTCGCCTGCTCGAGATCGAGCGCCTTGCCCTTGGCGAAATTCTCCTTGGCCGGGATGTCGAACAGCACGACGTCGCCGAGTTGCTTCTGAGCCAGCAGGTTGGCGAGCTCGCCACCGATGTTGCCTGCGCCGATGAGTCCAATCTTCTTCTTTGCCATGGTCATCCTCACATGTGCTCGATGACGGCCTTGCCGAACTCCGAGCATTTCACTTCTTTGGCGCCTTCCATCAGGCGCGCGAAATCGTAGGTCACCGTCTTGGCGCCGATCGCGCCGTCCATGCCCTTGATCACGAGCTCGGCCGCCTCGTTCCAACCGAGGTGGCGCAGCATCATCTCGCCGCTCAGCGTCACCGAACCGGGATTCACTCGGTCGAGGTTGGCGTACTTCGGCGCGGTGCCGTGGGTAGCCTCGAACACGGCGTGGCCGCTGTCGTAGTTGATGTTGCCACCCGGCGCGATGCCGATGCCGCCCACCTGCGCCGCCAGCGCGTCGCTCAGGTAGTCGCCGTTCAGGTTCATCGTGGCGATCACGTCGAAGTCCTTCGCGCGCGTCATCACCTGCTGCAGCGTGATGTCGGCGATCGAGTCCTTGATCTTCAGGAGCTTCTTCCACTTGCCGTCGCCGTGGGTCGGCCAGAGCGCGACCGCGGCTTCCACCTCGGCGCGCAGGTCGGCCTGAGCGTCCGGCGGGGCCATGTCGTAGCCCGGCTCGATCATCTTGGCGTTCTCTTCGGCGCCGAGGCTCGGGTTCTGCTCCTTGTTGCCGAGGATCCAGGTCTCGCGCTCGGTCACGACCTGAGCGCGGAACTCGCGCTTGGCGAGCTCGTAGCCCCAGTCGCGGAACGCGCCCTCGGTGAACTTCATGATGTTGCCCTTGTGCACGATGGTCACACTCTGGCGCTTGTTCTCCAGCGCGTACTGGATCGCTGCGCGCACCAGGCGCTCCGTGCCCTCGCGCGAAATCGGCTTGATGCCGATCCCGCTCGTGTTCGGGAAGCGGATCTTCTTGACCCCCATCTCGTTCTGCAAGAACTCGATCACCTTCTTGGCTTCGGGGGACTCGGCGACCCACTCGACGCCGGCGTAGATGTCCTCGGTGTTCTCGCGGAAGATCACCATGTCCACGTCGCCGGGCTTCTTCACCGGGCTCGGCACGTTGGTGAACCAGCGCACCGGCCTGAGGCAGACGTAGAGATCGAGCTGCTGGCGCAGCGCCACGTTCAACGAGCGGATGCCCTTGCCGACCGGCGTGGTCAGCGGGCCCTTGATGCCCACCAGGTACTTCCGGTAGGCGTCCACCGTCTCGTCCGGCAGCCAGCTGTCGAACTGCTTCTTGGCCTTCTCGCCGGCGTAGACCTCGTACCAGGCGAGCTTGCGCTTGCCGCCGTAGGCCTTCGCCACCGCTGCATCGAGGATCGCGCTCGACGCGCGCCAGATGTCGGGGCCGGTGCCATCACCTTCGATGAAGGGAATGACGGGCTGGTTGGGGACTTCGAGATTGCCCCCGGACATGCGGATCGGTTCGCCGCTCTTCGGACCTTCAAAAGCTGCCATCGGATGAGCCTCGTGGCCGACGGGCTAAAGTCTCTGCGCCGGCCAGGGTGCGGGCGTAATCCAGGAGGTCTACCGAGGCAACCAACGAAAATGACAGGAGCGATCCGACAATCAGATCGGACGGCTCCGGACATCGGCCCACGGGCCGCTCAGGTGTTCGTGGTCGCGCGCAACCAGGCTCCGGAGCGTTCCCGGATCGCCACGACCAGGCGCTTGAGGACCGAGTGGTGCAGGCCGTCCTTGCGACAGCGGTCGAGCGCTTCGCCCGCGAGGTCGGGCAGGGCCCTGGCGAGCCCCGTCACGCCGGCGACGACCTCGTCGGGATCGAGACCGAGCTCGCGAGCGAGCTTCTGCCACTGCTGGCCAGCGATGTCGCGCAAGCGGTAGGTCCCCCCAATGCGCATGGCGAGCTCGAGTGTGTGGGGGTCGCGGTGGGGGAGCGCGCTGGCGACGGCGTAGAGCGGCGCCAGTCGCACCCGACCTCCTGCGCCCATCAACAGCGAGTAGTTCTTCGAGTGTGCGTCGGTCGCGGCGATCATGAAGCCATAGGCGAGTGCGAGCACGAACGTCGTCACGTCCTCTTCGGGGTGCCGCGAGTGTTGCCGCAAGAGATCGACGATGGCTCGCGCCCCGGGCCCACCTTCGTTCTCGTACTTGTTCGTCGGGGGAACGCCGAGGGCCTGCGCGAGATCCTCCTGGTGCACTCGCGCGATCGTCCCAGCGCCGCGCAGCCGGTCGAAGCGTTCGACGACGATGGCCACCTGATCTTCGAACAGCATGACCTGAGAGGAAGCAGTCGGAAGCCCGGCCAGGCGAGCCAGGAGCAGGCAGAAGTGCTCGTTCTCTGCCTGCCCGTCGAGATCGCCGAAGGCGGGCTTCAAGATGTGCGTGGTCGCCACTCTCGCCGACGGAATGCCGAAGCGCCCCCTTTCGAGCAGCAGCGCCGTCTTGGGTCGAGCACCGGCGAGGGTGAGCTGACTGGCGTCACGATCCAAGCGCCAGGCCGCCACGTCGCGTGACAGCTCGCGCAAGCGGCGGGCGATCGCGGCCTCGTCGAGCCACGAGCTCTCGAGCTTACCCTCGCTGGGCGCCTCGACCTGTTCCGGGCGGGTGAAGCGCACTGCACCTGCGCAGTCCGCGCCCACGTAACTCAGCAGCCCGAACGGCTCGCCCAGCGAGACGTGAAAGCGCTTGGCCCATCGATCGAGGATGAGGGAACTGTCTGGCAAGAGCCCCCACAGGAAGGCGCTGACCACGCGATGGCCGTGCCGACGCATGGTGAGCGGCATCGAAAGCGACAGCGGGTGCGCCTCGTCGGAGGTTCGCCAGTCGTCTGCGTACTCGAGGGAGAGCCGGCCGCGCTTGTCTCGTCGAACGCGCGCCATCTCCTGGTCGCCCAGGAG
>DATLIL010000705.1:0-13686 GCA_035539475.1 Polyangiaceae bacterium | reverse complement strand
TCCACTCCTCCGGCCAGCCGCAGGCGTCCAAGATGAGTCCGCCGATCACGCAGTCGTTCCCGGATTCGTGCGCGTACTCGTGAGCGACCGGGACGCACTCCCGGGCAGGAGTGACCCCCTCGCAGGTGTCCTCGGGATGCCAGTCCTCTTCGTACTCGACACTGCCTTCACGGTAGGGCCAGCCGAAATGGTCGCCGCGTCCGCCGACGGCGATCTTTTCACGCGCGCTCTCGCCCACGTCTCCGACCCAGAGCAGACCGGTCTTGGAGTCCACCGAGAAGCGGAATGGATTGCGCAGTCCCCAGGCGTAGACGCGCGTGTCCGGAGGATACAGCTCGAGCGGCTGATCCCACCAGGTGCAACCCGTGGCCAGTTCGACGTCCGTCAGCGGGTTGTCCTCCGGGATGGACCCGTCCAGATTCACGCGCAGGATCTTGCCGTTCGGCCAGTTGAGGCAGGTAGCGAGTCGGTTGTCTGGTGGCGTACGGTTGAACCCGGCGTCACCGACCGAGACGTACAGATGATTGCCGTCGATGATGAGACCGCCGCCCTCGTGGTTCTTGGGTCCGAACAACCCGTATTCGATGATGTACGTCAGCTCGCCGAGCTCGTTGTTTTCGTTCAGCGGGATGCGCACGACCTTGTGGCGGTTGTCGGCGTCGCCGAGTGAAGCGTAGAAGTAGAGATATTCGTTCGTCGCGAAGTTGGGGTCGGCGACGACTCCCAGGAGCCCCTGGTGACCTGCTTCCGCGACCACATCGATGTGGTTCCAGATCTGTCCACCGTCGGGCAATACGATGGTGATGTCGCCCAGCCGTTGCGTGACGACGACGCGACCGTCGGGCAGGATCGCGACGTCCGTGGGCTCGGCCAGGCCGTCGACCACCGTCTCCAGATCGAAAGCATCGGCAGGCTCTCCCTCCGCGAGTTCGGCGGCATGAGCCGGAACCGAGCCAAAGCTCAGCAACAACCCGAAAAGCAAAGCGGCACGCGTCATCGGGCGGGAGTATCGTCCAATCGCGGGGCGAACGGTACGCTTCCGAACGCCGCGGGGGCGTGATTTTTCAGGCGCTGCGGGCGCTTTCGCCGATTTCCGACGTCTTGGGCGGCGCCTTGAGGCGGCGCCAGGGGGCGGCGCCGAAAGAGATCACGCCCTCCACGTGCTCGCCGTCGCGCTGCGCCAGGTCGCTGTCGAGGCGCCTGACGCGCATCAGGACTTCTTCGAGCAGGCGGCGGTTGGCGGCGAGGAGCTCGGCGAGCATGGCCACCAGCGCCACCATGAAGGCGAGCACGATGCAGCCGGTGCCGACGACCAGGGACTGGATGTGGCCGGCCGCGCCGTCGTTCACGACGTAGAAGTAGAGAAAGCGCAGCCAAGTCGCGGCGCCGATGATGAACAGCACCGCGCCCACCTGCGAGAACACCTGCACCGGGCGGTACATGGCGTAGGAGCGGAACATCACGTTGCCCGCGCGGCGCAGGTAGTCGGGGATCGAACGGAACAGCCGTGACTCGCGGGTCTTGGAGTTCGTCGCGATCTTGACGTTGGCGATGGACATGCCGGCGCGCCCCGCCTGGATCACCGTCTCGAGCGTGTAGGTGAAGCGGTTGTGCACGAACATACGGAGCGCCGCGCGGCGGCTGATCGCGCGAAAGCCGCTGGGCGAGTCGGCAACGTCCGTGGCCGAGAGCGTGCGCACGACGCGCGACCCCCAGCGCTGCAGCACCTTCTTGATCGGAGAGAAGTGGGCGATCTGCTCGGTCTGGCGGTCGCCGATCACGAGGTCGGCGCGGCCCTCGATCACCGGCTTCACGAGCTCCGCGATGTCCGCGCCGCGGTACTGGTTGTCGGCGTCCGTGTTGACGATGATGTCGGCGCCGAGGCGCAGGCAGGCGTCGATGCCGGCCATGAAGGCCGCCGCCAGTCCGCGGTTCTTGGGAAAGCGAACGACGTGATGCAGCCCGATCTCACGAGCCACCTCCGTCGTCCCGTCAGTGCTGCCGTCGTCGATGATCAGCACCTCGATCTCGTCGATGCCGTCGATCTGACGCGGCAAATCGGCGATCGTCGCGGGCAGCGTCTCGCGCTCGTTGAGGCAGGGGATCTGGATGATGAGCTTCAAAACGGACCTGGCTTTTCGGACACGCGGAAGCGGATTCGTACCAGCCAGCCAGAGGCGCGGCAAGCGCCTGCCCTGAACGGATGCCTCCCATGAGCCAGCGGCCCGAGTTCGACTAGAGTGCGCGCGATGTGCTCACGGGCGGCCGCTCTCGCGATGTTTCTGGCGTGCGGAGCCTGCGAGTCCCAGCCCCTCGACGTGGTAGCGGCCGGGGGTGCTCCGACGGCCAGTGAAGCGGGCGCGGGTGCGGAACTGGGTGGTGCCAGCGGTCTTGGCGGAGCCGGCGGCGCCAGCGACACCTTCGTGGCGCCGGAGTGGCTCTCCGAGACGGGACTCTTCAGCGACGTGCTCTCGGATACGCTGGCCGAAGGCGTGAGGCCCTTCACGCCCCAGTTCGAGCTCTGGTCCGATGGCGCCGACAAGAGGCGCTGGCTCTGGCTGCCGCCGGGGGAGACGATCGACACCTCGAACATGACCTACTGGCGCTATCCGGTGGGGACCAAGGTGTGGAAGGAGTTCAGCGTCGAGGGTCGACGGATCGAGACGCGGCTGCTGCAGAAGATCGACAGCCAGGCCTGGTTCATGATGGCCTTTCGCTGGAACGGAGAGGCGACGGACGCGGTCGCGGTGCCCGACGGCGAAGAGAACGCGCGCAGCAAACAGCACGACATCCCGAGCACGAAGGACTGCGCCACCTGCCACGAGAAGATGCCGGATGTGCTGCTGGGTGTGACGGCGCTGCAGCTCTCTCACGCTGATGGGGACGGAGTCACGATCGACACGCTGACGGAAGAAGGCGTGCTCAGCGATCCGATCGAGCCCCTGGTCATTCCCGGCTCGGCCGTGGAACGCGACGCGCTGGGATATCTGCACGCGAACTGCGGCATGTGTCACCACCCGGAATCCGACGTCAGCACGGAAGTGAACATGGAGCTCTGGCTTCGCGCCGATGAGCTCGACCAGCTCGAAGACACGGGGCCCTACCGCACTGCCGTGGGGCAGCCACCCATGCAGGACGAGTTCCCCGATGCGACCTCGCTGATCGAGCCTGGGGACGCCGAACACAGCGCGGTCATCCTGCGCATGAGCAGCAGAGACGAGGAGACGCAGATGCCTCCGCTCGGCACCGAAGTCGTCGACCCCGACGGGCTAGCCAAGATTCAAGCCTGGATCACCGCACTCGGGCAGTGATCCTTCACTCGGCATCGATGCGGTAGACGGCCCCGGTGCTCATGCTCACGACGTAGAGCTCGCCATCGGCATCCTGTCCGAACGACGAGATCCTGGTGATGCCGTCCGGATTGAGGTCTGCCGTGAGATCTCGATGGTTGACCACGCCCGGACTGAGGCCGGTGAATTCGAACAGCGCTGCTTCGTCGACCGGCAGCGCTTCCGGTAGGGCCCGCTCTCTCGACTCGAGCTCGCTCGCCTCGGCGCGCTCGGCCACCGCCGCGTCGTACTCGAATGCCCAGAAGTTGCCGGTGCAGAGGTCGGCGTACAGGTAGGTGCCTAGAAGGCCGGGAATGGCATGCCCCCGATAGACGAAGCCTCCCATGATCGCGCAGCGGCCTTCGTCGTGGTTGTACGCCACCATGGGTCGGGTACTCCCGGGAGCCTTACACTGGTAGAGGTCCGGACTATGGCAGACGGTGCCCTCGATGGCCGGGTAGCCGTAGTTCTTGCGCCCCGTGCCGGCCCGCTCCACGTTGACTTCTTCGCTTGCTCCGCCACCGACGTCGCCGATGTAGATGTCGCCGGTGCAAGCGTCGAAGCTGAAGCGCCAGGGGTTACGCAGCCCCCAATCCCAGATCTCGGAACGGACGCCGACGCCCTGCAGGTTCCCGGGAGGAATTCCGTACGGTTCCTTCGAGGAGTCGACGTCGAGGCGCAGGAGCTTGCCCATGAGCGAGTCCGTTTCACGCGAAATCACTTCGTGACCGCCATTGCCGATCGCGGCGAACAGGTATCCCGCGCGATCGAACGCCAGCATGCCGGCCTTGTGGACCTTGGCGGGCTGGGGCACACGGAGGAGCTCCTTCTCGGCCTCCGGCTCCGAACGCGGGGGCTCGGCGTCCGCACGCCGGTATTCGGCTACGACCACGTCGCCCTGCTCCGCGGACCCGAGGTGGTTACTGACGTAGTGGATGAAGTACCGGCCGTTGCTGGCGTAGTCCGGGTGGAACGCCAGGCCCAGCAACCCTTGCTCGATGTAGCCGGTGAGGACCTGATCCGAAATATCGAGGAATGGCTGGTCCAGCAGCTTGCCGGCACGGATCACGCGGAGCCTTCCGGTGCGCTCCACCACGTAGAGCTCGCTTGCGTCTCCGGGCAGACTCGTCACGTAGACGGGATTGTCCAGGTCTTTGGCGACCCTGGTCAGCTTCAGCGACGGCGTTCCCCCTGAACGAGCGGCGCAGTTCACGCCCGTCACTGGTCCGGGCTCGGGCGGGCCGGCGTCGGCTTCGTCCGGTTCGGCCTCGACGTTCACGTGCTGAAGGGCCTCGTCGGTACCACAGCCGAGCATGAGGAACGCAGACAGCAGCGCCGAAGTCCGCGACATCGCTCCCCGTCTAGCATTTCCGCACCGACGCGACGAGCACACCGGACGCTTGGATCAGGCCAGACGCGATGCTAGGCCCAACATCGTCCAGCCTTGAACATGCAACGGTCGACTGGTCCCGTTACTGACCGCAAGGTCCGCTTTGCGCTGGTTGGCTGCGGCCGAATCTCCGCCAACCACATCGCTGCGCTGCAGACGCACGCGAGCCGCGCCGAGCTCGTCGCCGTCTGCGACACCAATCCAGCGGCGCTAGCCAAGGCCGAGGCCGAAAGCGGAAGCCCCGGGTTCGCCTCGCTGCCGGAGCTCCTGGAGCTCAGTGCCCCCGACATCGTGGCACTGGCCACCCCGTCCGGACTGCACGCCGAGCAAGCCATCATGGTGGCCGAGAGCGGACGCCACGTCCTCACCGAGAAGCCCATGGCCACGCGCTGGGACGACGCGCTGCGCATGCTGGCCGCGGTGGACGACGCGGGTGTACACCTGTTCGTCGTGCTGCAAAACCGCCGCAACGCCACGTTGCAGCTGCTCAAGCGCGCCATCGATCGCGGACGCTTTGGCCGCATCTTCATGGTCACGATCAACGTGTTCTGGAACCGCCCCGCCTCGTACTACGAGAGCTCGTCGTGGCGCGGCACCTGGGCGCTGGATGGCGGCGCGCTGATGAATCAAGCCAGTCACTACGTCGACCTCGTGAACTGGCTGATCGGTCCAGTCGAGAGCGTCTACGCCTACACCGGCACGCTGGCGCGCGACATCGAAGCCGAGGATACGGGCGTCGTGGCGCTGCGCTGGAAATCGGGCGCGCTGGGCAGCCTGAACGTGACGATGCTCACCTATCCGAAGAACATGGAGGGCACGATCACGGTGATCGGCGAGAAGGGCACGGTGCGCATCGGCGGCGTCGCCGTCAACGAGATCCAGCACTGGGAATTCGCCGAGCCCGACGCCGACGACGAGAAGGTCGAGCAGGCGAGCTACGCCACCACGTCGGTCTACGGCTTCGGTCACTCCGTCTACTACGACAACGTGATCGACGTCTTGACGGGCCTGGCCGAGTCGGAGACCGACGGGCGAGAAGGCCTGAAATCGCTGGAGGTTCTGATCGCCGCCTACCGCTCGGCGCGAGAAGGCGTGCGCGTCAGCCTTCCGCTGGAGCGCTGATGCTCAACTGGACGTCCGCCGGGCGCGCCGATTGAGCAAGTAGCCGCTCGCTCCCGCAACCACGTCGACGACCAGCGACGCGGCGCGAGAGACGATGGCAGCGGCGACCGCGGGTGGCGGGCTCAACACCGGAGCGAGGCCTATCGACAGCACGGCTTCACGCACGCCGACCCCCGCGGGCGTGACCAGGGCCAGGAAGCCCATGATCGGCGCGAGCACGTACAGGCCCGCTCCCGCCACGGACGATGCATGATCGGCGCCCACGGCACGGTTCGTGAAATAGCCGTGCAGAGCCCAAGTCAGCCAGTAAGCGACGTGAGCGAGCGGCACGCGGCGCGGAATGAGCGGCGACTCGCCCTCGACGCCCAAGGCACGCAACACGAAGGCGGGATAGTGCCTGCGGTCGACCGCGATCAACGCCACCGTGATGGCAGCGAAGGCCACGAGCCCGACGACGCCCCAGCGTCCGATCAGCGCCAGCGCCCCGGATGCGTGAGGCGACCCGAGCCACAGGCACAAGCTGCCGGTAGCGCCACCGACCGAGAGGAACGGCAAGAGCTCGATCAAGACGGAGGAACCAACGACGTTCGCGGACGCACCCAGTCGAGGCGCGCCGGCCATGCGCACCAGCGGCATGCCGACCTTGCCCGGCGTGTAGCGGGCGAGCTGCGACTCCACGTGCAGGGCGAGCGCGGGCAGCGTGGGAACGGGCCTGGCCGTCATGCGTTCGAGCAGCCACTTCCAACCGACGCCGAGCACCGTCACGCCCAGCAGCAGCGGCAGCACGGAGAGCGCGACGAAACCCCAGTGCAACGAGACCTTGCCGCTCTCCCAACGATTGGCGAGCTCGTAGATGGCGTACGCGACGAACACGATCGAGGCCCCGCCGAGCACCACGCGCAGCACCGAGCGGAGGCGCGCTAGTCCTGGAGCCTGACTCGGCCCGGCGGCTTGGTTCATCTGGCGCGGTCATAGCGCGCTGATGAGTGCGTGAACAGCCCCGGCGGTCGAGTCGGCACCTGCTACACTCGCGCTCGGCAGGGCAGGAGGCTGGTGTGACTTCACGAAAAGCGGGAACCGAACCGTGGCTGGCGCTTGGACTCGGGTTGACGTTGCTGGTGGCGTTCGTCCTGATTCGCGCTCTGAGCCTCGACGCTGATCCGCCGTTGCAGCTGCCACACGGCGCCAGCAGTCGCGAGCTCTGGGCGGAGTGGGGCGCCAAGGCGCACGAAGCGAGAAACGTTGCACTGTTCGGGCGCTGGCAGGTCAATCCCGCCGACAACTACGGCTTCTGGCGGCCGCAGGCGCCGCTCTGGGTCTACTCGCTCGCGAGCTTTCTCGAGCTCTTTGGCGTCAGCACCGTCGCCGTGCGCGCTCACTCGATTCTGGTGGCGAGCGTGGGCTTCGTCATGACCCTGCTCTACGCGAAGAAGGGCCTGGGGCTCCGCGCCGTGCTGGTCGCGGGCTGCTTCATGGCCTTCAACTGCTACTACATCTTCTACACCAGGGCCGGCTTGATGGAGCCGATGGTGAACCTGTTCGCGGCCGCGACCGTGCTGACCGCGTACCTGTCGCTCTCCGATCCACGCTGGCTGTCCGCTACGACCGTCTGCCTGATCCTGACGGCGTTCTCGAAGAGCAGCGGGTTCTACCTGGTCCCGGTGGTTTTCGCCGCAGGGGTGGTCGCGCTGGTGCGGGCACACCGTGCGTCGCTGCCGCGGTCGCGCTGGCTGCTGCCGGTCGCGATCAGCGCGCTGCTGCTGTGCGCAGTTGGTCTGTATGCGACGACCGACGTCTACCACCAGCGCACGGCGTGGTCGTTCGGCCACATGGCGTACAACAAGTCGAGCGCCACCGAAGTCGACCTGAGCAAGTTCGAGCTGTCGGCCGTGCTGCGCAGGCTGTTCGATCCCAAGCGCTGGACCACCCGATTTTTTCCGCTGTTTCCCGTCGCGGCCAGCTGCTCCGTCGTGGCTCTGGTGTACGCGGTTCGTAACTTCGTCAAAGTGCGTCGCTTCGACTGGGACACGCTCACCGCCCTCTGGTTCCTGGCGGCGCTGGCCTCGCTCCAGCTCACGGACCGAGGGCACGCCCGCTACTACCTCGTGTTGTTTCCACCGGTCGCGCTACTCGGCGCGCGCGGCGTCGAGCTCATGCTCGGCGCAGTGCGGCGCTGGCGCTTCGCGGAGGCGCTGGTGCTCCTGACCGTGCTCGGGCTCTTCTTTCAGTATCACGGGTCGCGCTACCTGAACTGGTGGGAGCATCGGCGCTACGAGATCAGGGACACCAACCGCGCCGTGCAGCGCATCATCGGCGAGCACGCGGACGCGGTCGTCATCGGGATGTGGTCGCCATGGCTCGTATTCGACAGCAGCTACGAGAACTACATCGTTCGCGGCTACTTCAACGTCGAGAAGGCTGCGCTGGAGAAGCTCGGCGTGACCCACCTACTGCTGCTCGATCGAGATCTCGCCGGCGCCAGGTTCAAGGGCGCGTTTCCGAAGCAATACGCGAAGAAGAAGAAGCTCGAGAGCTTCGACGTCTACGGCCAAAAGCTGACGCTCTACGAGCTGCCGAGAGCCTCAGCCGGACTTGCGAATGTGAAGAACAAACGTCGGTGACAGCGCGCCGATACCCCGGCGGATCGTCTTTTTGACGAGCATGTAGGGGAAGTAGCCGTAGAAATCGGCGTCGGGCGCGAGCTTCAGGACGTCGTCGAAATCGAAGAACTGGACGTGGTCCTTGCGCTGAATGCGCTGCGGCGTGAGGCCGAACAGGGCGATGAAACGAAACAGCCAGGCGTAGCTGTTGGGCGTGGTCAGGATCAGGTGCGCGCCCGGCTTGCTGATCCTGCGCAGCTCGCTCATGGCGTGTACCGGATCGTTCAGGTGCTCGATCACCTCGGAGCACCAGATCAGATCGAACTGCGCGTCGTCGAAGGGCAGGCGCTTGTTGGCGTCCACCTGGATGCACTCGGGGAAGAGCGGCTCCACGTCGACGGAGGTGACCTCGTAACCGCGCCCCTGTAGCCAGCGCGTCTGGTGGCCTTCGCGGGCACCGACGTCGAGCGCTCGCTTGCCGTGGCCGTCGGGCACGAGGCGAAGGGCGATCTGCTTGCCTTCGGTCCACTCCGCGACCGTTTGCTGTCCCAGGTCGATCGGGATCTTCTTGAGCAGTGCAATGACGTCCATGACAACCTACTGATGGAACTGCGCCGGCACCGCCACTCTGGCGTCGGACAGCGCAGGCGCAGCGGAACGCCGCCCGGCGCCCTGCACCAGCTCGCGTACGTAGTAGGGGCGTTTGTCCTGAGATTCGTGGTACGTGCGCGACAACACGTCGGCGACGAGGCCCAGCGAAAGCAGCTGTACGCCGACGACGACGAGCAGGATGCCGAGCAGCAGCATGGGGCGATCGGCCAGCGCCTGGTGAAAGGCGAGCTTCTCGACCAGGAGCCAGACGCAGATACCGAAGCCGGCGAACAGCGCGACCAGACCGGCCAGACCGAACACCTGCATGGGCCTGGTCAGGTACGACTGCATGAAGCGCACGGTCATCAGATCGAGGACGACCCTGAGCGTCCGCCCGATGCCGTACTTCGAAGTGCCGAATTGACGCGCGCGGTGATTGACCTTCATCTCCACGATGCGAACGCCGATCCAGCTGGCCACCGCCGGGATGAAGCGGTGCATCTCGCCGTACAGGCGAAGCTCGCGCGCTACGTCACGCGTCATGGCCTTCAGCGTGCAGCCGTAGTCGTGGAGCTTGACCTTGGTCGTCGCGCTGATGATGCGATTGGCCAGGAACGACGGCAGCTTGCGGTTGATGAACGCGTCCTGGCGGTTCGCGCGCCAGCCTGCGACCATGTCGTAGCCCTCGTCGAGCTTCTTCAGCATCGCGGGGATGGCCGCCGGATCGTTTTGCAGATCGGCGTCCATGGTGACGATGGCCCGGCCCCGAGCGACGTCCAGCCCCGCCTGCATGGCTGCAGTCTGGCCGAAGTTCCGCCGAAACTGCACGAGCGTCAGAGCCGGATCCTGCGCGGACATGCGCTTGGCCAGCGCGTAGCTGCCGTCGCGAGAGCCGTCGTCGATCAGCACGATCTCGTAGGAGATGCCGGCTGGACCGAGGACCTCGTGCAGCTCGCTGATGAGCTTCGGTAGACTCTCTTCCTCGTTGTACACCGGCACCACGACGGACAGGTCGATGTCATCGGGCTGGTCCTCGTGGTCGGCCATGGGCTGCCCTCCTCTAGCACGAGCGCAGCTCGACTCTCAAACCTGGCCGGCTTGACCCTGCCCAGCCCCCGGGAGAATCCATGGACCGATGGACCCGTCGCTCTGCCATTCCAGCGCCGTAGTCGACGAAGGCGCGAGCATCGGCGAGGGCACCCGCGTCTGGCACTTCAGCCACGTCTCCGCCGGCGCTCGCATCGGCGCTCGCTGCACGCTCGGGCAGAACGTCTTCGTCGGCAACGACGTCGTGGTCGGCGACGGCGTGAAGGTGCAGAACAACGTCTCGCTCTACGACGGCGTCGAGCTCGAGGACGACGTCTTTTGCGGGCCGAGTGCCGTGTTCACCAACGTGAAGAATCCGCGTGCCGCCGTCTCGCGCAAGAGCGAGTACCGCCGCACGCGGGTCTTGCGCGGCGCGACCGTCGGCGCCAACTGCACCATCCTCTGCGGCGTCACCGTGGGCCGCTACGCCTTCATCGGCGCCGGCGCGGTGCTCGATCGCGACGTGCGCGACTTCTCCCTGATGCTCGGCGTCCCCGCGCGACACGCAGGCTGGATCAGCCGGCACGGTGAGCGCCTCGACCTGCCCCTCGACGGCGACGGCGACGCTATCTGCCCCCACACCGGCGATCGCTACCAGTTACGCGACGGGGTCTGCTCGCTGCTCCCCCCATGATCGAGCTCGTCGATCTCAAGGCCCAGTACCTTGCGTCGAAGGCTGCGATCGATCGCCGCATGCAGACCGTGCTCGAACACGGTCAGTTCATCATGGGGCCCGAGGTCGCCGAGCTCGAACAGCGGCTGGCGGCGATCACCGGCGCTCGGCACTGCGTCACGGTCTCGTCCGGTACCGACGCGCTGCTGATCGCCTTGATGGCGCTCGGTGTCGGCGCGGGCGACGAGGTGATCACGAGCCCGTTCAGCTTCGTCGCGCCGGCGGAGGCCATCGTGCGCCTGGGCGCAACGCCCGTGTTCTGCGACATCGAGCGCGACACCTGCCTGCTCGACGCAGGCTTACTGGAGGGGCTGATCACGCCGCGAACCAGGGCCGTCCTCCCCGTCTCGCTCTACGGCCAGCCCTGCGACATGGATGCCATCGACGCCGTCGCAGCGCGGCACGGCCTCGTCGTGGTGGAAGACGCGGCGCAGAGCTTCGGCGCGACTTACCGCGGCCGCCCGAGCTGCCACCTCTCGACCATCGGCTGTACCAGCTTCTTCCCCACCAAGCCGCTCGGCTGCTTCGGTGACGGCGGCGCGCTCTTCACCGACGACGATGCGCTGGCGCAGGCTGCCCGCCAGATCCGCGTCCACGGCCAGTCTGCACGCTACCGCCACACGCGGGTGGGCATGAACGGCCGCATGGACACGCTGCAGTGCGCGGTGCTGCTCGGCAAGCTGGAGCGCCTCACGTGGGAGCTCGAGCGCCGACGAGCCGTGGCCGAGCGCTACGACGAGGCGCTGGCCGGGCTCGGCGTCGCCAGGGTGCTCACCCGCCCAGAGCGCGCGAGTGTGTTCGCGCAGTACACCGTGTTTCTCGAGAACCGTGACGCGGTCGCGGCAGCGCTCGCCGAGGCCGGCGTCGCGACGGCGATTCACTACCCGACGACGCTCGCAGAGCAGCCCGCCTACGCCCAGCTGACGAACGACGATCTGGCCGGCGCCCGGCACGTCGCCAGCTGCGTGCTCAGCCTGCCGCTGCACCCCTACCTGGAGCCATCGCTGCAGGACCAGGTCGTCGAGGCGCTGGCGCGGGCCCTGGGCTAGAGAGCCCAGTCGTCGATCAGCTTCTGGTTGCCCGCGGTGTCGGCGCCCTTCTTCAGCAGCGCAAAGTCGGCGACGCGCCGGACCACGCCGTACTTGCCGGCCTCGACGACTTCCTTGAGCTTGAGCTTCGTCTTCGAAAGCTTGAGCTCCTTGCTGGAAGCGACGATCCACTGTGCGCCGTAGGGGCCGTTGCGCATGGTGTGCATCACGCGCCGCGAGGACAGGTGCGGTCCGACCTTCTCCGTGGCCGCGACGGAGTCGTCCGGCGGGATGTCCTTGATCAGGTCCTTCAGTGTCGCGTAGCGCTTGGCGTCGGCGTCGGTCCAGCTGAAGTCGACCTTGTGGAAGCCGCCCTTCACGCTGCCGTTGCGGCGGCTGAACGCGCCGTAGTTGTAGGTCAGGACCAGGGTGGAGACGATCATCGCCGCCGCCGCCGCGCGCATGCGCACCGCGCCCTGCTGCGCGCGAATCGCCTTCAATGCCAGCACCGCCGCCAGGAACAGGTACGGCGCCCAGTGCATGGTGTAGTGGAAGGAGAACGTGATGGGCGGGTCGTAGTTGGTGACGATCAGCGTGAGCAGGGTGCCGGGGATGAACGCCGCCCACAGGTACCAGCGGCGGGCCGGCAAGAACGCGATCGGCACCAGCAGGTGCAGGAGGTAGTAGACCTTCTTCTCGACCAGGAACTTGTTCAGCGTGAACAGCGGGTTCGTGAGCATGGTCTTGATCACGCTCTTGAAACCCTTCTCGCCGTCCGCAAACAGCTCCTTGTACATGTTGGGGAACCACCAGTCCCCGGCCTCGTCCATCACGTAGAAACGCAAGACGACGAAGTAGACGGTGGCGACCGCGGCCAGAATCAAGCCCGGCAGCGGGCGGTAACCGGTGAGCAGCAAGAACGTGCCGATCACGGCCAGGCCGACCGGGATGTCCTCGCGCATGAGCAGCGCGATGGCGACGAAGACGCCGAACCAGACGTAGCGCTTGGCGTCGACCGCCCACACGATGCAGAGCACGAAGAAGGCGGCGATCGGGACGTTCTGGAACTCCGAGAAGCTCGCCCCGTGCATCGGGTAGTAGAGCAGGAACGCCAGCGTGACCACCGCGGCCATCCAGTCCGAAATGTGGCGCCGGGCAAAGGCGTACAGCGGGATGGCGCTGCCGCCGATCAGCACGGACTGGATCACCAGCAGCGTCTCGGGCCGGGGCACGAGCGCGTAGATCGGCAGGAACAGGTAGTGGCCGAACTTGGCGTGAGCGGCCAGGTACTTTCCCGGATCGCTGGGGAAAGCCACGGTGCTCTTCAAGAAGTCACCGTGCAGCCCCCCGAACATCAGGTTGTTGTTGATCGAGATGTCGAAGTTGCCGGTGCGCAGCTTGTAGTGCCAGCGCAGGAGGTAGAACGAGAAGAAGATGGCGTAGATCAGGGCGCTGGAGACGACGACGATGAGCGGTCCCTGTCGCCGGATCAACGCCGGTAGCTGATCGCGCAAGCCCTGCCACCACTCGCGTACGGCGGCGGGGACGTGCGTCAGGCTACGCACGACCAGCACCTCGACCGCGAGCAGGAGCGGCACCAGCAGGCAGAGCAAGACCTCATGCTTGTTCAGCCACGGCTTGAAGCGGAACAGCATCGGCGCGAACGGCAGCAGCAGCGCCGGCGAGAGGAACCAGGCCCAGCGCTCGACGCGCACGATCGAGTGCTTGCGCCGGTGGGTGAGGAACAGCAGAAGCGCGCTGACGGCGGCTCCCAGCACCAAGCCGAACACGAGCCAGCCGAGCAGGCTGCTGCGCGGCTCCTTGCCGAGCGCGTTCTTGATCAGGAAATCGTCGGCCCAGCGCGCCC